>JBJSYW010000240.1:0-3627 GCA_046089985.1 Chloroflexota bacterium | reverse complement strand
GGGTGGACCTGGTGCTGCGCCTGGGCCAGGTGTCGCATTACGAAACGCCCGTGCTGCGTCGCGACGGCACGCTGCTGTGGGGCCGGCGCAGCATCCGCGCCGTGTACAACGAAGCGGGCGAGATGCTGTATTTTGAAGGCTCGATCGAGGATATCACCGGCATTCACCAGGCCGAGGAACGGGTGCGCCAGCTCAACGCGGAACTGGAGCAGCGCGTCCAGCAGCGCACCGCCGAACTGCAGGCAGCCAACCGCGAGTTGGAAGCCTTCGCCTACTCGGTTTCGCACGATCTGCGCGCTCCGCTGCGGGCCATCGACGGTTATGCCCGCCTGCTGGCAATCGACTACCAGGAAGCGTTCGACGGGCAGGGCCGCCAGTACCTGGAGAACGTGCGCCAGGCAGCCCAAAGGATGAGCCAGTTGATCGACGATCTGCTGAAGCTTTCGCGCGTGACGCGCGCCGAGATGGTCTACACCAACGTAGATCTCTCCGCGCTGGCGGGGGAAGTGCTGCAGCGCCTGTCCGCCGCCCAGCCCGGGCGGCAGGTGGAGCTGGCGCTGCCCGGCCCGCTGCCGGTGCAAGGCGACGCCAGCCTGCTGCGCATCCTGCTGGAAAACCTGTTGGGCAATGCCTGGAAGTTCACCGCCCGCACCGCGCAGCCGCGCATCGAGCTGGGGGCGCAGCCGCAAGACGGGCAGATGGTCTACTACGTGTGCGATAACGGGGCCGGGTTCGACATGCAGTACGCCCCGAAACTGTTCGGCGCATTCCAGCGCCTGCACCACATGGACGAGTTTGAAGGCACCGGCATTGGGCTGGCCACCGTGCAGCGCATCGTACTGCGCCACGGCGGGCGCGCCTGGGGTCAGGGCGCCATCGGGCAGGGGGCGAAGTTCTTTTTTACCCTGTCTGCACCGCCCAGGCCGCCCGGCCCGCCGGAAGAAAACCCCAACATCGTCCAGACCACCGCCTGACACGCCGGTCCGATGCAGCGCAAGGCGCAGCACTCCACCCGGAAATGACCCTCGCCAGGGCTTGACAGTCTCACCCGGCAGGCGTACAATACGAACGTTCGTTCATTTCCCCGGAGGAGCGATGGCCGAAGAACCGTTATCCAAGGGCGAGCGCACCGCGCAAGCTATTGTTCAGGCTGCCTATCAGCTGTTTATAGACCAGGGCTACCACGGCACGTCGATGCGCCAGATCGCCAACGCCGCCGGGGTGGCCCTGGGCGGGATCTACAACCACTTCGACAGCAAAGAGCAGATCTTTGAAGCCGTGCTGCTCGCCAAGCACCCCTATCACCAGGTGCTGCCGGCGCTGGCTGCCCTGCCGGACCTGAGCGCCGAGCAGTTCATCCGCGAGGCCGCCCGGGCGTTCTTCGCCGAACTCACCGGCCGGCCCGACGCCATCAAGCTGATCTTTATCGAGCTGAGCGAGTTTCGCAGCCGCCACGCCGGGCTGCTGTTTGGCGCAATCTCCCCACACTTCCTGCCGCTGATCGAGCGCTTTGTGCACACCCCCGGCGGGCTGCGTGAGCTGCCCTCCCAGGCCGTGCTGCTGGGCTTTGTGGGCATGCTCTTCAGCACCTACTTGGGCCAGATCGCCGGCAAGCTGGACGACGATGCATTTGAACACCAGCTGGACATCTTCCTGCACGGTGTATTGAGCCCGGAGGCGCAGGCATGAGAACCCGATTAATCGCCATCGTGCGCAAAGAATTCATCCAGCTGGCGCGCGACAAGCGCATGCTGATGCTGATCCTGGTCATCCCGCTGATGCAGCTCTTCCTGCTCGGCTACGCCGCCACCAGCGATGTGCGCAACATCCCGCTGGCGGTCTTTGACCAGAGCCACAGCCCGGAAGCGCGCGCCCTGCTCGACGCCTACCGCGCCACCGACTACTTCGCCTTTGCCTACTCGGTTGGCTCAGACAGCCAGCTGCGCACGCTGATCGAGAAGGGCCAGGCCAGCGCCGGGCTGATCATCCCACCCGACTACGCCGTCAAGGTCCAGCAGGGGCAAGGCCAGGTAGCGCTGATCTTGGACGGCTCGGACCCCAGTATCGCCGCCACCGCCCTGTCTGCCGCCCAGTTGATCGCCCAGAACCATGCCACCGGGCTGCTGGCTGAAAAACTGGCCCGCAGCGGTTCCACCCTGCGCATCCAGCCGCCGGTCGAGATGCGTGCCACGGTCTGGTACAACCCCGACATGATTTCATCGTACTTCATGATCCCGGGCGTGATCGGCATGATCCTGTACACCATCACCGCCATACTGACCGCGACCGCAGTGGTGCGCGAGCGCGAGCGCGGCACGATTGAGCAGTTGATCGTCACCCCAATACGCTCTTGGGAACTGCTGGTGGGTAAGGTGCTGCCGTATGTGATCCTGGGCCTGTTTGATACGCTGGAGGTGCTGGCGGTTGGGCACTGGTGGTTCGGCGTGCCGGTGCGCGGCTCGCTGCTGCTGATCGTGGTGCTCTCGGCGCTGTTCCTGCTGTCGGGGCTGGGCATCGGGCTGTTCGCATCGACGATCGCCAACACCCAACAGGAGGCCATGCTGACCGTCTTCATGACCCTGCTGCCGGCGATCTTCCTGGCGGGTTTCTTCTACCCGGTCAGCAATATGCCCTGGCTGCTGCAGATGATCTCGTACTTTGTACCGCTGCGCTATTTCCTGAAGATTATCCGCGTCCTGCTGTTAAAGGGCGTGGGGATTGAGACCATTCTGAACGAAGTGCTGGCTATGGGAGCTTTTGGCGTACTGATCATCGCTGCTGCAGCGCGCCGCTTCCGCAAACGGCTGGACTGAACCCCTGGAGGTTTGCATGCATCTGCCCAATAAACGCATCCCGATCGTGCTGGCAGCCGTGGCGCTGCTGGCGGTGCTGTATTTCGCCATCAACGGCCGGGCAGCCGGCGGCACGGCGCTGCAGGCTTCGGGGACAATTGAAGCCGAAGATGTGCTGATCGCCCCCGAGCTGTCGGGGCGGGTCAGCGAGGTGCTGGTGGACAAAGGCCAGGCGGTGCAGGCCGGGCAGGCGCTCTTCCGCCTGGACGGGACGCTGCTGGAAGCGCAGCGCGCCCGCGCCGCAGCCGCCTACGCCACCGCTCAGGCCAACTTAGCCACCGCGCAGAACGGCCTGAGCGCCGCGGATGCCGGGCTGAAATCGGCCCAGGCCGCCCTGGAAGCCGCCCAGGCAGCCGCCACCGCCGAGCGCCTGCCGGTGCAAAAATCGCTGGACGACCTGTCGATCAACTCGGCCGCCGCCCGTGGTGACGCCGCCCGCGCCGTGGCAGCCGCCAACCGGGCCGTGCGCGACGCCGTCTACCAGCTGGACAATTTCACCGTCTCCTGGCTGCAAGATGAGTTCACCCCGGTCGAGGGCATCTCGGTCACCAAGCAGCTGCTCGATCAAGCCCGCGCCGCCTTCGAACCCTATCGCAACGAGTCGGAGACCGACGACACCCGCGAAGAACTGAAGGACCGCCTGGACGAGGCGCAGAGCGAGTATGACAGCGCTGTGCGCCGGGTGGAGCTGAACGCGGCCCTGGAAGCCGCCCAGAGCCGCCTGCGTAAGGCCGAAGATGACCTGAGCAAGCTGCAGGACGGCCCCAACCCACAG
>JBJSYW010000239.1:0-4956 GCA_046089985.1 Chloroflexota bacterium | reverse complement strand
CCAGCGCCAGCGCCAGCGCCTGTCGCCGCCAGGCCAGCCCGGCCAGCGCCAGCCCCACGCCGATCAGCAGCCAGGCGGGGTAATAGTCGAGGATGATGGCCAGCCCGCGCGAGGCTTCGTGCAGGCTGGACGGCGGCAGGGTTGATGAACTCAGCTGGTTGTCCAGGATATTCAGGATCTGCCCGTTGGAAGTGTGCAGGAACCAGGGCAGGAAAAGCAGCCCTCCGCCAACCGCCGCCAGGCCCAGGTGGGCCAGCCGGCGCAGCAGGCCGGCGGATGGCGAGCGGCGCAGCAGCAGCGCCAGCGGGTAAAAAGGCAGCAAGAAGATCAGGATGCGATAATGGGTCAGCGCCAGGCCCGCCAGGCAGATCCAGCTCAACAGCACCGGCCGCCAGGCCGGCCGCCCGCGCCGGGCCAGGGTCCAGATCAACAGCAGCAGCAGCGGCAGGATCACCTGCCCGGTGAGCTGCGGGTAGCGGCCCCAATTGGTGTAGAACATCGGCTGTTTGAAGACCAGCCCGGCGGCCAGCACCGCCGCGGTGCCCGCCCAGGGGCTGCCGCCCACCCTGGCAGCCAGCGGAAACAGGCTCAGTACAGCCATCAGGTTCACTATCTGGCCGGTCACCTGTACGGACTGCACCGCGGACAGCCGGCTGAACCAGGCAAACGCGGCTGCCAGGCTGTGAAAGCCGAAATGATAGGTGAAGGTGCTCAACTCAGCATAGGGCATCCAGGAGGCGAAGAGGCCGCCGTGATCCAGCAGCAGTTGGGTGATCATCGTGTGCTGATAAGAATCGCCCCATAGTGGAAAAACCAGCCCCTGGATGGCCCACACCCGTGACACGATCACCCAGGCTACCACGATCCCGGTGACCAGCACGTTCAGCGCCTCGGGCTGCAGCCGGCCGGGCCATAAAGCGCGCCAGGCAGCTGCGCTACCCCCAGGCCGGGAGCGCCGCGCCCACCCGCGCCAGACCGCCGCGGCCGCAGCCAGGCCGGGCGGCAGCCAGGCCAGCGCCGGCCCTGGCTGGACGCCTGCCAGCCAGGCCAGTTCCAGCAGAAGTGGATAAACAGCCGCGCCGGCGCTGCAGCTCAAGCCGAGCCTGGCCCAAAAATGCAGCCGTTTCCAGCCCGGCCAGGTGGCTGCCAGCAGCATCCATCCCGGCAGAACGAATAACAACCCGCCGGCTGCCAGCCAGACAGGCCAGCTCAACGCTCCCGCACTGTCAGCCGCCAGCCGGCTAATCCACCCGCTCATACGCCCGCTGTTCCACGGCCTGCGCGGGATGCTCCAGTTCCTGCCGCCGCTGGCGATACAGGATCTCCTCCATCATCTTTCGGTTTGCAGCAATCAGATCCGCCACCAGCCCAATCAGCAGCACCTGAAAGCCGACGATGATCAGGATTGCTCCCAACAGCAGCGATTGCAGGTGCCCGCCGGCCTGCCCAACCCAAAGAAAATACAGGTAGCGCAGCGATGGGACCAGCCCGCTCAGGATCATCAGCGTTCCCAGCAAGCCGAACACGCGCAGCGGCTGATACATGGTATAAGCGCGCACGATGGTCGTCCCGCTGTAAGCCAGGTATTCAGGGATGCTCTTCATTAGCCGCGAAGGCCGGGTTTGTGGGTTGGTGCGCACCGGCACGTGGGCCACAGCCAGGCCGCGGCTGCCGGCCTGGATCAACGTTTCCAGGGTGTAGGAGTAGGCGCTGAGTACCACCGTGCGCAGCGCCGCCTCCCGGCTGAGGGCGCGGAAACCGCTGGTGGCGTCAGGAATCTGCAGTCCGGAGGCGCGCCCGACCACCCAGCTGCCCAGCTGCTGCAGTCGGCGCTTGACCGGCGAAAAGGCCGCCAGGGTGGCCACCCCCCGGTCGCCGACCACGATATCCGCCCGGCCGTGCAGCACCGGCTCGACCAGGCGGGCGATATCCGCGGCGTCATACTGGTTATCCGCATCCGTGTTCACGATCAGGTCGGCCCCGGCTGCCAGGCAGGCTTCCAGCCCGGCGGTGAAGCCGGCTGCCAGGCCGCGGTGCGAACTCAGCCGCACGACATGCTGCACACCCGCCTGGCGGGCGGCTTCGGCCGTCCCATCCTGGCTGCCGTCGTCGATCACCAGGTACTCAATCTCGTCGATGCCGTCCAACCGGCGTGGCAATGCCGCCACAGTCGCCGGCAGCGTCTGGGCTTCGTTGTAACACGGTATTTGGATGATCAGCTTCACCGGCGGCGCTTACCTTCCTTTGAACACGATTGGCAGGTAGATCCCAGGGTTGCGCAGGTCCCAGGCGGTCAACCAGGTCCAGCTGCCTGCCCAGTCGTAGATTTTAACGTATATTGCGCCGCCTGCCAAACCAGTTCTGTTTGGCCCCACCACCGGCGCCGACCAGCCATCCGAGCCGTCCCAATCGTCGCCCAGATCGATCCACTTACCGGTGTTCCAATCCCCCGAGTGCAGCATAAAACCGACGTGGCTGATCCCGCTGTCGCTGTCGGCCGCCTGCACCTGCAGCGTCAATGGATTGCCGGACAGCTGGCTGCGTGCCGGGTTGGTGATCGTCGCGATCGGCCTGGCCGCATCGCGGGCCAGCCGCAGCCGGTAGGTGTAGCCCGGCCCGCCGGACGAAGGATGGTTCCAGGCGCGCAGCTTCAGGTAATAGGTCCCGCTGCGCGGCAGGCGGTAGGTCAGCCAGGGGTCCGGGCGGGTATACTGCACCTGATCATCATTGCTGACCAGCAGCGAACGCCCGTCGCTGTCCAGCAGCACCAGCAGCCCATCCAGCGGCGAACCGTTGACGGCCGCCTCCACCCAGGCGCCCACCTGGTCGCCCGAGACGCCCTGGAAGGCGTAGTACTCCACATCGCCGCCCGGGCAGATCGCCCCTTCTGCCGCCGCGCCATAGGCCAGCGGCTGCGCCTGGGCCGGGCTGTTGTTGGTGTCGCTGCAGGCTTCCGGCGCCTCGCTGCTGATCGAGACATCGTCGATGTACCAGCCCTTGAACTCGTTCAGCACCGCGTCCAGCGTCACGATGTAGAAGCGCACCCGCACTGTGCGCCCGGCGAACGCCGCCAGCGAGACCGCCGGGCTTTGCAGCCAGTAGTTCGGCGCGTCATCGTTCAACTGCAGCAGGTTGGTGAACGGCCCACCGTCCACCGAGATCTGCACCCAGCGCTGGTCCCAGGTGGCCTCGGCGCTTTCGGTTTCATACTGGTACCAGAAGCGCAGGTAGCTGGGCGCGCCGGCGGGCAGCTGCACCGGCGGCGAGGTCAGCCAGCCGGCGTTGGCCGAGCCGGTGCTGTAGACGCCCGAGCCGGGGGCATAGCGATAGCTCTTGCCGCCGCCTGTGGTATGGTTGGCGGTGGTGGTCAGCAGCCAGCCGCTGCTCTGGGCGAAGCTCGCCCCGCTCTCCACATCGTAGCGGTACGGCGCGACCTGCGCGGTTTCGGCTGGCAGCCCTGCCGCGCCGATCACCAGCGTGCGGGCGGTGGTCCAACCGCTCTCCAGCTGACCGCTGCGCGCTTTCACCTGCCAGGTATACGTGCCCTGGCCCAGCCCGCTGACGTGCCAGAAGGTTTGCACGCTCCACGGCAGCTCTTGCACGGTGCTGCCGCTCTTTTGTATGCGGGCCTGGAATTGGGTCGCTCCGCCGGTGTCGCGCCAGCTCAGGCTCAACGAGCCGTCGACCGGGACCGAGGCGTTGTTGGCCGGCCAGACCGGCTGCGGCGCAGTGGGTGCGGCGCCGCGTGCCTGCACCACCAGCGAGCTGGCCTGCTTGCGCGCCACGCGGTTATCGGCCAGGTTGGCGTCGCTGGCCAGGAAGGTCTCGCCGCGCCCTTGCAGGATCGGCTCGCTGAACAGGCTGACCTGCGCGGCGCTGCCCACCTGGATCGAGACCGCTGCGTTATCGCCCACCGCCCCCAGGCTGGTGGCGTCCGGGTAAGTCCCCGGGCCAAGCACCACGCAGGCCCCCTTGAAGTCTTTCTCGGCAAACAGCGCCGCCTGGTTAGCCGCCGGGCTGCAGACCGTCTGTGCCGCCTGGCAGTCATAGTCTTTCACCAGTTGGGTCAGCCCCGGCAGGCCGGCGGCGCGGTTGTTCACCCGGTCGCGGATGCGCAGCGCCAGGCTGAACGGACCATCGCTGAAACCCAGGCTGCATACGTCCAGGCTGTGGCTGAAGGTGTTGGATGTGAACGCCGGTCCCACCGGCTGCCAATCGCCGTTCTGGCGGGCGATAATCTGCACCTCGGCCAGCCCGCTGCCCTCGTCCAGCGCCCAGCCTTCCAGCGCCAGCGTGGCGCTGCCCACGGTCGACCCCGTCCCCGGGCGTGTCAAGCTGCCCACCGGCGCTTTCAAATCGTCAATCATATAGTTGTTCGAGAGGTAATCGGTCTGGAAGGTGTCGCACACATCCGACGATTTGCAGTACGACTTATCGGAGGTGATGCGCGGCCGCCCGCCGTTGATCGTCACTTCTTCAAAGACGATGTCCACCGCTCGGCCCCAGTACGACGTGGCCGAGGTGTGCACCATGAAATGCAGGTGGTTGCCCGACGAGACCCCGGTGTCGTCGGCGATGCCCAGGAACTGGCCGCGCGGCACATAGGTCCCCACCGTGCGCAGCGCTTCGGGGATGCTGTCCTGCGCAAAATGCAGGTACAGCTGGTAGGTGGTGGGGGAGGTGCTGGTGTCTTCCAGCACAATGTAATTGCCCGGCTCGGCTTCGCTGCCGTTAGCCTGCGTCCAGCGCACCCGCACCACCGTCCCGCCGCGCGCGGCGTGCACGTTGAACATCCCGCTGGGATAGCCCGGCTTGGCAAAATCGAAGGAAAAGTGCGCGTTGCCGCTGGGCGTGTAGCGGTCATGCCCCACGCTCTGGGTCAGGCGCATCGTCTCACCGCCGGCGTAGGGCAGGCGGTAACCGCTGAGCGCCGCGGCGGGCGCGGCGGCGGCCTGC
>JBJSYW010000238.1:0-6911 GCA_046089985.1 Chloroflexota bacterium | reverse complement strand
CATCATCGTCATTGACGCCGGCGGGTGAAACCAGGTATGGCGGGATTCCGGACGGGCGCTCGGCCTGCGGGTCCAGCGGGGCGGGTTTGCGCGCCGGCGGATTGACCAGCGGCGCGCCGTTTTCAGCCGGGTGCGGGCCGGACAGCGGCGGGCGGGCGGAGCCACGCTCGCCCGGCGGCATGTTTGGCAGCCCGGGCTGGTCCATGCTGCGCCGCGGCGGCGTGGGGATCGAAATATGTACCGGGCCTTCCAGCGGCAGTTCTTCCTCCGGCGGGAAACCAAACCAATCCGGCGGCGGCCCTTCGTCTTCCGGCTCATCGGGCGGCGGAGCGGCCTGCATTGGCGCAGCCTGTACCGGCGCGGCCGAAGGCTCCGGTTCGGCCGGCGCATCTTCCAACAGGAGCGGCTCGATCAAAGCGGGCATCGTCTCCGTGACCGGAGGCGGCGCGGCAACCAGAGCGGTCGTTTCTGCCAGGACCAGCGTTTCCGCCACACCCGGCGTCTCCGCCAGGACCGGCGTTTCTACCAGCAGCGGCGTTTCCGCTACCACAACCGGCGCTTCAACGGCCGGCGCATCCACGGCTGCAGCTTCTGGAACTGCAGCTTCAGCTGACGGGTCAGCAGCCGCCGGCATTTCCGGTTCAACCGCCGCCAGTGGCTCTGGCGCTGCCAGTGGCTCTGGCGCCGCCAGTGGCTCTGGCGCCGCCAATGGCTCCGGCGACGGAAGCGGGGCGGGCTCTGGCGTAGCCGGCGCTGCGGCGGCAGGGGCCGCGGGGGCAGGCGCGGGCGGCTTCACCGCCCGCGGTGCGGGGCGTGCAAGCGCTCCACGCGCCGGGGCATAGCGGTCCCAATCCGGCGGCATCTCCGGCTCGGGCGGTAGATCATCCAGGCTGAAATCGGGCGGGCCGAAATCGTCCGGGGCATTCCAGGCTTCACCGCCGGGCGCGTCAAACACCGCACCGCGGCCCACCGGGCGTCCCGCCGGGCGGCTGCGCGGCCCGCCGCTGCCCGGCCCGCCGCTCTCGCTTTCGCCAAAGCGCTTCTGGAATTCGGTCGTCACCGCGTCCACCAGGATCTTCGGCTCGCCGCCCGCCGGGTCAACCTTGCCGTCCACCATCACGATGCGGTCCGGCTCGATCATCTCCCACACCTTCTGCCAGGTGCGCGGGAAGACCACCAGTTCCACCGGCCCCTGCAAGTCTTCCAGTGTGACGAAAGCCATCGGTTTGCCGGCCTTAGAGACGTGCTGGCGCACACGGGTGATGATCCCCGCCACCCGCACGCGCTCATCCGGCCCGGCGTCGGCCAGCTGCCCGGAGAAGTGCGTCACCACATCGTTCAAATCCTGCATCACCGGGCTGAGCGGGTGATCGCTGACATACAGCCCGATCAGGTCGCGCTCCCAGTTCAAGATCTCGCGCCGGTTGATCTCGGTTTTGACCTTGGGCAGCGTGATTGTTTCCACCACGCCGGTGTGCGCCCCGAACAGGCTCATCTGCCCGGTCTCGGCCGCCCGGAAGTGCGCCGCGCTGACCGCCACCAGCCGGTCCAGCGCTTCCAGCAGCGCCTGCCGCCCGCCGAAGACATCCAGCGCGCCGACCTTAGCCATGCACTCCAGGGCGCGCTTGCCCACCTGCCGCAGGTCCACCCGCCGGGCGAAATCGTTCAGGTCGGTAAACTCGCCGCCCTCGCCGCGCGCCTTCAGCACCGCCTTGACCGGCCCTTCGCCGACATTCTTGATCGCCCCCAGGCCAAAGCGGATGATCGAAATCTGTTTGCCGCCGGCGTCCTGGCGGTCTTCGATGGCGAAATCCCACTCGGAGTGGTTGATATCCGGCTGCTCCACCTGCACGCCCATCCGCCGGGCGTCGGCTACGTACAGGGCCACTTTTTCGGTATCGTTTTTCGAGACCGACAGCAGGGCGGTCATATACTCCACCGGGTAATGCAGCTTCAAGAACGCAGTTTGCACCGAGATTACCCCGTAATCTGCGGCGTGACTGTTATGCACCAGGATATCATTGGCGACGAAGTTGTGCGTCCCCGGCACCTCCAGGTCGTAGGTCCTCGCTTCGCCGGCCGGCTCAACCGAAACGATCCGGTCCCAATACAGGTCGCCTGACGCAGCGATGTGCAGCTGCGGGTCATCAAAGACATCCGCCGGGTGGGCGATAGGTGCGGCGGACGGCTCAGCGGACAGACCGGCGGCCGGCCCGGCGGCAGGCTCTGCCACACTTACCCGGTGTGTTTCACCGGCAAAATGCACCGCGATCCACTCGCAGAAGTTCTGGAAGTTCTCCTCGCCGGCGATGAAGACCTGGTAACCCACCTGCCCGTTTTTATCCGGGTACACCGCCTTACGCAGGCGGCTGAAGATCCTCAGCCGCAGCAGCAGGTGCTGGATCTGCCGCGCCATACGCTCCGATGCAGTGGCGTAGAGCAGGCTGCGATCTTTCCAGTTGATGCGCCCGGCGCCTTCCCACATTCGGCTGAGCAGCAGTCCCACCTGCCGGCTGGGCAGTTCGAACGCTGCCGCTGGGATTTCCTTCCGCGGCGCGTCCTGATCCCAGATTCCCGGTTCCCTGGCCCTGGCTGCGATCGCCGGCTCGACCGTGCGATCGGCCCGTCCGGCCAACAGTTGACCCAGGGCAATCACTTCATCTTCCGGCCAATCGCGGCTGCCCTGCACGGGCAGCCGGCGCGGCACGGCGATCAACCCGTCGGCGGCGAGCGCGTCCAGGCGCTGCCAACCGTCCGGCGTATAGAAAGGATGGTTGCCGGTGGCTTCAATCTGCCGCCCGGAAGCCGTGGTCAGCCGGAAGATCGCTTTCACCCCATTCTGCATTACCTGGGCAACCCGGCCGGCCTGCAGCCGCTGTTGCGGGGTATCACAGGTCACCGTCTCAACCGGCGCTGCCTGGCTGCGGTACAGCGCATCGATGCGTACCAACCGGCCGGTCCGCACGTCCACCACCTCGACGTTCCCCGGCAAACACTTGTTGAAACCGTAGCGGGCGAACTCTTCCCAATCATCGAAGATCGCCCGGGCGGTCTCTTCTGGGATGCCGTTCTTGACCGAGCCGTTGATAAATTTCTGCTTGTGCGCATCCAGCTTATCGCGCATCTTCTTGGCAATCGCCTTGCGCAGGTCGTCCGACTCGGGCGCGGTGTACCCGGCCAGCTTCATCGCCGCAAACATCAGCTGTTCCTGGTAGACCGGGTAGCCGTATGTCTCCTTGAAGATCTCCTCCAGCGACGGGTGGCGGTACTCCACCGGCTCCTCGCCGTGCATGCGCCGGATATAACCGGGGATGAAGTCCATCGGGCCGGGACGAAACAGCGCCACGATGGCGATCACGTGCTTCAGTTCCTTCGGCTTCATCTCCATCAGCCAGCGGCGCATCCCGCTGCCTTCCACCTGGAACACCCCGGCGGTGTCGCCGCGCCCCATCAGTTCGTAAGTCATCGGGTCGTCGATCGGGATGTTGTTAATCGTATAGCTGATACCGTGGCGTTTGGCGATCAGGTCGCAGGCGCGCGCCATGATCGTCAGCGTCGCCAGCCCCAGGAAGTCGACCTTCAGCAGGCCCAACGACTCGATAATACCCATCTCGAACTGCGAGACGGTCTTGATCGGCGTATCGGCGCTGGCGCTGCCGGTCGGGCGGTGCAGCGGGATGTACTCGATCACCGGCTTATCGGTGATGATCACCCCCGCCGCATGCGTGCCGGCGTTGCGCACCACGCCTTCCACGTGCCTGGCGGTCTCGATCAGCTCGCGCATGGTTGGCTGCGAGTCGTAGATGGCCTTGAAATCGGGCACTTCCTCCAGCGCCATCGCAATCGTGACCGGCTTGCCGGGGATCGCCGGCACCAGCTTGGCTACCCGGTCCACCTCGCTGAGCGGGATGTCCATCACCCGCCCCACGTCACGGATGGCGGCGCGCGCCCCCAGCGTGCCAAAGGTGATGATCTGCGCCACCTTGTCGTCGCCATAGCGCCGGGCGGTGTACTCGAGCATGGCGGCGCGCTTGTCGTCCGGGAAATCCATGTCGATATCGGGCATCGAGATGCGCCCCGGGTTCAGGAAACGCTCAAAGATCAGCCCGTGCGCCAGCGGGTCGACCATCGTGATCTCGAGCGTATAGGCCACAATCGAGCCGGCTGCCGAACCGCGGGCGTTGTACCAGATGTTCTCGTCGCGCGCATGCCGGCACAGATCCCACACGATCAGGAAATAGGCGTTAAAACCCATCTGGTGGATCACGCCCAACTCGTAGTCCAGGCGCTCGCGCACCACCGGGTCGTTGTCGGCGCGCGAGCCGTAGCGCATGCGCAGGCCGGTCTCGCACAGTTCACGCAGGTAGCCATCGGCGGTGTAGCCGGGCGGGGTGGGGAACTCGGGCAGGCGGTAGCCTTTGAAGCCCAGGTCCACGTTGCAGCGTTCGGCGATCAGCAGCGTGTTGCTCAGCGCATCCGGCACCCCGTCGAAGATGCGCGCCATCTCGTCCGGAGAGCGCAGGTAGTACGAGTTGTCGGTCATGCGCATCCGGTTCGGGTCGGTCAGCAGGCAGCCGGTCTGGATCGCCAGCATGATGTCCTGGTAGTGCCCGTCTTCCTTGTCGATGTAATGCACATCGTTGGTCGCCACAAAACGCGCATCGTAACGCCGGCCCAGGTCGAGCAGCTGCTTGTTGATACGCTCCAGCTCGGGGATATCGTGCGACTGCAGCTCGAGGAAGAAGTTTTCCTTGCCGAAGGTCTCGTAATACCAGTCGAGCTGCTTCTTGGCCCCCTCCAGGTTGCCCTCCGAGATCAGGCGCGGCACTTCGGCGCTCATACAGCCGGAGGTGACGATCAACCCCTGCGAGTGCGCCGCCAGCGTATCGTGGTCGACGCGCGGGTAATAATAGAACCCGTCCAGCTGCGCCCGCGAGGCCAGTTTGAGCAGGTTCTGGTACCCGGTCTGGTTCTCAGCCAGCAGCAGCAGGTGGGTGGATTTCTTGTCAAACTGCGGATCGCGCGACGCCATGCCACGCGGCGCCAGGTACGACTCGATCCCCACGATCGGCTTCACCCCGGCCTTCTTGGCCGCGTTGTAGAAGTCGATCACCCCGAACATTGTGCCGTGATCGGTCAGCGCCACCGCCGGCATGTTCATCTCCTTGGCGCGATTGACCAGCTTCTTTATGTTGGAGAAGCCGTCGAGCAGCGAATATTCGGAGTGCACGTGCAGGTGGACAAACGATGACATAGCCGGTGGCTCCACGATAAATTTTTCCGCCGGTCAGGGCGGGGATGATGAAAAGTATAGCACGGATGGTCGAAGCACAGGCTTAAAACAAGCCCACGCCCGGCTTAAAATATTGGCGCACTGCGCCGGAAGGACCAAAATGCGCTACAATGCAGCCCAGAGGTGACCATGACCACACCGCAGCAGCCAGAGATCGAGATCGGCCCCCAGTACCGCCCAGATGACCCCTTCACCGCCCGCCTGCGCTTCCACCAATCCTGGTACCGGGCGCGCCGGTTGGGTGTTCCGCCGGGGGTGGGACCCAAGGCAAGCAGCAAAACCATCCTGGGCAGCATGCTGACGCGACCGGATGGCGAGCAGCACGGATTGAACTTCCTGACCCGCCATATTTTTGAAGTAGCCCGCAGGCGCTTGGCGCTGAAGAAAGGCGCAGTCGACCCGTTCCGCCTGGCCTGCAGCCTGCTCTCGCCCCAGGCGCTGTGCTTCAACCTGTTCGCCCCGCTGGTGGACGACCAGGAGCTGGCCCTGCAGCTGCTGAACGCCGTGCTGCCTGGCGAGGTGAAGAGCGTGGCGAAAGTCATGCTCGAATACACCCCCGAGCCGGTCAACCGCTTCTTGAACGAGCTGTCGGTGTTCAACGCCTTCCTGGAATACCGCCGCGCCGACCACCGCGCGTCGTTCGTTGGCGTCGAGACCCGCCTGGCGGACCCGCTGCCCGGCAAGGTCTTCAGCAGCCCAATCTACGAACGCTGGCACGCCCATCCCGGCAGCCCCTGGCTGCCCGGCAGCCTGCCGGAGCTAAAAACCGCCCCGCTGAACGCCCTATGGCGCAGCCATCTGCTGGCCACGGCGATGAACCTGGCCCCCAACAGCCGCTATACCGCCGGGCGGCTGCTGCTGCTCTACCACCCGCAGGACGCGCAAACCGCCGGCGCGGTGCAGCGCTACCAGGCGCTGCTGAAGCCGGACGACGCCACCTTCAGCGCCCTGCCGCTTGACCGGCTGGTCGAGCGCTGGCGCGCCGCGCTGAACAGCCCCACTGCTCAGGACTGGCTGGCGGCGTTTACGCTGCGCTACCTGGACCTGGAAGCCAGCGAAGCCGAATATCACTTCCGGCACGGGGAATAGCGCCGCCGGCTGAAGAAGCGCAGGTCAGCTGCGCCGGCGGCCCTTGCCGCCGCGCGCCCGCGAGCTTTTTTCTTCGAAGATATCTTCGAACTCTTCGTGCTCGTCGTGCTCGACTTGCTGCTCTTCTTCGTCGTCGGCCTTCTTGGGCCGCTCCCAGCGGTCTGGACGGCGCATTTCGGATTTCTTGCTGGCAGACGGGTCAAAAGCCGCCGGGTCGAACGGCTTGCGCGCCGGCCCGGGGCCGCTGCGTCGGGGCGCGCCGGAGCCATCGCGGTCGCCCGGCCCCCCCGTGTTCGGGCCGCGGTTATACCCGCCGGAGCCGCCGCCGCTGCGCTCGCCGCCCTGGTTCGGGCCGCGGTTGTATCCGCCTGAGCCGCCGCCGCTGCGCTCGCCGCCCTGGTTCGGGCCGCGGTTGTATCCGCCCGAGCCGCCACTGGGTCCACCGCCGCTGCGCTCGCCGCCCTGGTTCGGGCCGCGGTTGTATCCGCCCGAGCCGCCACTGGGTCCACCGCCGCTGCGCTCGCCGCCC
>JBJSYW010000237.1:0-3102 GCA_046089985.1 Chloroflexota bacterium | reverse complement strand
GGCTCCGCTGCAGCTGACCTTCCCGAAGGAAGGCACCGGCTACGAGATCGGCGGCATGGCGATCATCAAGGGCGCCAAGCACATGCAGGCCGCCAAGCTGTGGTTTGACTGGGAGCTGACCGCCGAAGCGCAGAGCCTGGGGCCGAAATACAACGCCTTCCAGGCCCCCACCGTCAAAGACGCGGTGGCCTCCCGCCCCGAGCTGATGCAGGCCAAGCTGATCAACTATGACTTCCAGTGGGCCGGCAGCAACAAGAAGGCCTTCGTTGAGAAGTTCACCAACGAGATCGCTGCAGCCGATAACCTGAAACAATAGCGGCTGATCGTTCGCAGCAGGGGCTGCCGTCTAACCGGGCGGCAGCCCCTTGTGGTTGTCCCGCACGCGGAGGCCTATGGCTGAACTATCTGCGGATCGCTCCCCCGCTCGCCGCTTCTCCGGCCTGCTGCGCCGCTACCGGGAATTCGCGCTGATCGGGCGCGACCCGGTGCTGCTGATGGGCCTGCTGTTTTGCGCCATTTTCCTGGTTGTCTTCATTTTTATCCCGCTTTACCAGGCCATCAGTGGCGGGTTCTTTGATAAGGACGGCCTGCTCGACCTGAAGTATTTTGCGCGCTACTTCGACAGCTATTACGGCCCGCTGAACCGGCAGATCTTCGTGAACACGCTGGTGATGGGTGGGCTGACTTCGCTGCTTGGCACGCTGCTGGGGTTCCTCTTCGCCTATGCCGTGGTGCGCTGCCGCATCCCGGGCAGGCGCTGGGTGCACCTGGTGGCGCTGGTCCCCACCGTCTCGCCGCCGTTTGCCATTGCGCTGAGCACTATCCTGCTGTTTGGGCGCAATGGGTTGATCACCAAGCAGATCCTGGGCATCGATACCAACATCTACGGCATGCGCGGCCTGGTTTTCGTGCAGGTCATCACCTTCTTCAGCGTGGCCTACCTGATCTTGCGAGCGATGCTCGAACGGCTCAACCCGGCCCTGGAAGAAGCCGCCGAATCGATGGGCGCGGGGCGGCTGCATATCTTCCGCACCGTGATCCTGCCGCTGCTGATCCCCGGGTTGGCCGGGTCGGTGCTGCTGCTGTTCGTTGAATCGCTGGCCGACCTGGGCAACCCGATGTTCATCGCCGGCAACCTGACCGTGCTCTCGACCCAGATCTACCTGGCGGTAATCGGCGAGTACGATTACCAGAAGGCTTCGGCGCTGTCGCTGTTGCTACTGATCCCCACGCTGGTGGTGTTCCTGGTGCAGCGCTACTACGTCAACCGCCGCTCGTATATCTCGGTCACCGGCAAGCCGGTGGGCGGGGCGCAGGTTGAAAAGTCGCGCCTGATCCGCTGGACGGCGATTGGCGTCACCTACCTGTCCTGCCTGATGGTGCTGCTGCTGTATGTGACCATCGTCTACAGTTCGTTCAGCAAGGCCTGGGGGGTGGACTATACCCCCACGCTGCGTTGGTGGCGCGACGCGCTGACCCGCGGGGTGGAAGCCATCCTCGACACCACCCTGCTCAGCGCGCTGGCTACCCCGGTGGCTGCGCTGACCGGGATGGTGATCGCCTTCCTGATCGTGCGCAAGTCATTCAGCGGCAAAGAGATCCTTGATTTCGGCTCGAACCTGGGCGGCGCGGTGCCCGGCACAATCCTGGGCATCGGGTTTGTGCTGGCGTTCAATAAGGGCCAGGTAGGGCTGGCGGCGGTGCTGTACGCCGTGCTGGCGCTGTTCTTCGTCGTCTTCGCCGTGGGGCAGCGCTTGCAGCAGGGTGTGCTGCTGCTCTTGGGCACCGCCTTGGGGCTGGGGATCCATTTCCTGGCGCGCCAGGTTGAACTGGACCCGCTGCTGTACTACTTCGCCGCCGCCTATGCCGGGCTGGCGCTGATCAGCCTGGCGCGACGCCGGCGCAGCGCGATGCTGGTCTATGCCGGAGTAGCCGTCTACCTGGCGATGTATAACCTGGTCGAGCACCTGGCCGCGCCGGTGGCGGCAGCCAGCCGGGAGATGCCGCGCGGCTTTGCCAGCAACGCCCTGTACCAACTGGCCGATTACATCAAGGTGCCCTTCCAGCCCCCGCCGCTGCTGCTGGGCATGGCGCTGGTGTTCCTGGCGGCGCTGCTGGCGCGCAGCGAAGCGCCGCGCTGGCGTCTGCCGTTGGGCGTGGCGCTGCTGGGGCTGCCCTGCGCGCTGTTCTTCCACGGCCTGCCGCTGGCGCTGACCGGCACGCCCTACATCATTATGGCCGCCTATATCGTGCGCAGCCTGCCCGCCTCGGTGCGCGCTGGGGTGGCCTCGCTGCAGCAGATCGACCCGTCGATTGAAGAGGCCTCGCAGATCTTGGGCGCGGATACGCAGTACACCTTTCGCAAGGTCACCCTGCCGCTGATCCTGCCGGCGCTGCTGGCGGGGTTGATCTTTAGCTTCACCCGCCACATGACCAGCCTGTCGGCGATCATCTTCCTGGTCACCGCCCGCTGGCGCATCGTGACCGCCTCGATCATGAGCGATTTCGAGCAGGTTGGGCTGATGGGCGCTTCGGCCTACTCGACGATTATTATTGTGCTGGTGCTGGCAGCCATCGGCGTGCTGAACCTGGCGACCAGGTACCTGCTGCGCGGGCGCGGCGACGTAGACATTTCCATGGGAGCCTGAGCATGTACCTGACGCTGAACCATGTAAGCAAAACTTTCCCGGCCCGCGGCGGCGCCGGCGAGGTGACCGCCGTGCAGGATGTGAACCTGCAGATTGAGCGTGGCGAACTGGTGACGCTTCTGGGGCCTTCGGGCTGCGGCAAGACCACCACGCTGCGCATGATCGCCGGCTTCGAGTTCCCCACCTCCGGTCAAATCGTGCTCGACGGGCTGGAGATCAACCCGCTGCCGCCCAACCAGCGCGGCATGTCGATGGTCTTCCAGAGCTATGCCATCTTCCCGCACCTGAACGTGTTTGAGAACGTGGCCTACGGGCTGAACGTCCAGCGCCTGTCCCGGGCGGAGGTGCAGCGGCGGGTGGCGGCGGTGATGGCGTTGGTCGAGCTGACCGGCTTTGAGCAGCGCGCCCCCAACCAGCTTTCCGGGGGGCAGCAGCAGCGCGTGGCGCTGGCCCG
>JBJSYW010000236.1:0-3897 GCA_046089985.1 Chloroflexota bacterium | reverse complement strand
CCCGGCATGTCGACGTGGGCGTAGTGACGCTTGGCGGTCTGGTACTCGACGTGGGCGATGTTGATGGTGATGCCGCGGGCTTTTTCTTCCGGGGCGTTGTCGATAGAATCAAAGGCGCGGTATTCGCCCAGGCCGTTCAATGCGCAGAACTTGGTGATCGCGGCGGTGAGGGTGGTTTTACCATGGTCGATGTGCCCCATGGTGCCCACGTTCATGTGCGGCTTGCTGCGATCAAATTTTTGCTTTCCCATAAAGGCTCTCTCCTTTTTGATCGATCATCGAAAATTGCCAAAGCTACTGCTAGCGTGTGATTATCCCTTACCAATGATGCTGCGGGCCACGTTTTCGGACACGCGCGCATAATGGTCGAACTCCATGGTGAACACCCCGCGCCCCTGGGTGGCTGAACGCAGGTCGGTGGCGTAGCCGAACATTTCGGCCAGCGGCACCATCGCATCCACCGCCTGCATACCGCCCGGGCGTGGTTCCATCCCAAGGATTTCGCCGCGCCGGGCATTCATCTGGCCCAATATTTCGCCCAAGAACTCCTCAGGCGTCAGTACTTCTACCTTCATAATCGGCTCTTGCAAGACCGGCCCGGCGCTGGATGCGCCCTCTTTAAAGGCCATGCTGCCGGCCATCTTGAAGGCCATATCGCTCGAGTCCACCTCATGGAAGGACCCGTCGTACAGGCGAACCTTGATATCGGTTGCCGGGTAACCGGCCAGGATGCCGCCTTCGGCTGCTTCGCGCACACCCTTTTCAACCGCGGGGATATATTCTTTGGGGATTGACCCACCCACAATGGCGTTCTCGAAGACGATCCCGCTGCCGGCTTCGGCCGGGGAGATCTCGAGCACCACGTGCCCGTACTGGCCATGACCGCCGGTCTGTTTGACATAGCGGAAGTCGACCTTGGGGACGGTCTTGGTGATCGATTCGCGGTAGGCCACCTGCGGCCGGCCGACGCGCGCCTGAACCCGGAACTCGCGCAGCATGCGGTCCACCAGCACATCAAGGTGCAGCTCGCACATGCCGGCGATGATGGTCTGCCCGGTCTCTTCATCCGAGCGCACCTGGAAGGTCGGGTCTTCTTCCGACAGCTTACGCAGGGCTTCGCCCATCTTGTCCTGGTCGACAACCGTCTTCGGCTCAATCGAGATGTAGATGACCGGCTTGGGGAAGCTGATCGACTCGAGCACCACCTGGTTGTTGTAATCGCACAGGGTATCGCCGGTGAAGGTTTCCTTCATACCCAGCACGGCGCCGATGTCGCCGGCCATCACCTCATCCACATCTTCACGCCGGTCGGCGTACATGCGGATCAGGCGGCCGATGCGCTCGCGGCGGTCCTTGGTAGAGTTGAAAGCCATCCCGCTCTGCACCACTTTACCAGAGTAGACCCGGAAATAGGCCAGGCGGCCGACGTAGGGATCGGTGACGATCTTAAACACCAGGGCGCTCAACGGGGCGGTATCTTCCGCCGGGCGCTCCAGCTCTTCGCCGGTCTTGGGGTGGGTGCCTTTGACAGCCGGGATATCGGCCGGCGAAGGCAGGTAGTCGATCACCGCATCCAGCACAGGCTGGACGCCCTTGTTCTTCAGCGAGCTGCCACAGTAGACCGGGGTAGCTGTGCCGGCGATGACCGCCCTGCGCAGGGCGGCCTTCAGTTCGTCGATACTGATCTCTTCGCCTTCCAGGTACTTGATGGTCAGCTCTTCGTCGGTATCGGCGATCTGCTCGACCATGCGCGCCCGGGCTTCGTGAACGGCGTCCATCAGGTCGGCGGGGATGGGCACTTCCTGCGGGTCGCGGCCGAGTTCATCGGACCACACCCAGGCAGTCTCGGTCAGCAGGTCGACGGAGCCAATGAATGAAGATTCACTGCCCATCGGGAGCTGCATCGCGATCGGGTTAGCGCCCAGCCGGCTGATGATCATGCTGATGGCGCGCTCGAACGACGCGCCAATGCGGTCCATTTTGTTGACAAAACAGATGCGCGGCACGCCGTAGCGGTCAGCCTGGCGCCAGACGGTTTCAGATTGCGGCTCAACCCCCTGAACCGCGTCGAAGATCACCACACCGCCATCCAGCACGCGCAGCGAGCGCTGCACTTCGGCGGTGAAGTCAATGTGGCCGGGCGTGTCGATCACGTTGATCTGGTAGCCCTTCCACTCGGCCGAGACGGCCGCGGACACAATGGTGATGCCGCGTTCGCGTTCTTGCACCATCCAATCGGTGACCGTCGTGCCATCATCTACCGAACCAATGCGATGGGTCTTGCCGGTATAGAACAAGATCCGCTCGGTAGTGGTGGTTTTCCCGGCGTCAATATGCGCGATGATACCGATGTTGCGGTATTTCTCCAGCGGATGGATGCGCGGCATAACAGATTCCCTATACTTCCTGAACACTCCCGAAGGAGTGTTTACATGCGGTAATGCGAGAAGGCGCGGTTGGCTTCGGCCATCTTGTGGGTTTCCTCGCGCTTGCGGATGGCGGAGCCGTTGTTGCCGGCGGCATCCATCAGTTCAGCGGCGAGCTTCTCGGAGAAGTTGCGGCCCGAGCGAGAGCGAGCGGCCTGCAGGATCCAGCGAGTGGCCAGGGCAAAGCGGCGGTAGGAGGGCACTTCCATCGGGATCTGGTAGGTAGCGCCACCCACGCGGCGGGGCTTAACTTCCATCACCGGGGCCACGTTCTTCAGCGCAGCTTCGAAGACTTCCAAGCCAGGCTTCTTGGCGCGGTCTTCGATGACATCGAAGGCGCCATACACCAAGCTAACGGCGGTGCTCTTCTTGCCGCTCTTCATGACGCGGTTGATGAACTCAGACACCTGCACGTTGTTATAGCGGGCATCCGCCACGGGAATACGGTGTTCGGGTTTATTGCGACGGGACATAGTTCGATCTCCTGACTATTTCTTGCCCTTGGCGGTGGTCGCCGGCTGACCCGGTTTCGGGCGCTTGGAGCCGTACTTGGAGCGGCCCTGCTTGCGGTTGTTCACGCCGCCAGTGTCCAGGGTGCCGCGCACGATGTGGTAACGCACACCGGGCAGGTCCTTGACACGACCGCCGCGCACCAGCACCACAGAGTGCTCTTGCAGGGTGTGACCTTCGCCAGGGATGTAGGCGGTGAACTCGATGCCGTTGGTCAGGCGAACGCGGGCGATCTTACGCAGCGCCGAGTTCGGTTTCTTCGGCGTCATGGTGCGCACCACGGTGCACACGCCGCGCTTCTGCGGAGCGCCCTTGTCCTGGCGGACACGGCGCTGCTTCATCGAGTTCAGGGTGAACAGCAGCGCCGGGGCCTTGCTCTTCACTTTCTTGCTTTTGCGGCCCTTGCGGACCAGTTGGTTAATTGTTGGCACCTTTTGCCTCCGAGCACAAAGACTGATGGTCAGTTTTTACTCATTAAGTGAGGCCATCGAAGTGCAGTGATGGCCTCACCGTGTCACAAACGAAGTGTTGCCGGGCCGGGGGTTAAATGCCGGCCGCTGATTACAAACGAAGGGCAACGAACAGCGATTTTACCACGCGGGTACAAGAGAGTCAATGCTTCTTCCCGGCTCTCTTGCACGCACTCATCTTTGTCGCCTTACAGCTCCTCACCCAGCGTGAGCAGCCCGGTACCCAGCTTCGGCGGGCGGGCGCGCTCTTCATCCTTGCCGAACTTGATCACCTCGCCGTTGTCGGTCACCGCTTCAACCGCCAGGCCCAGGCTCTGCAGTTCTTTCACCAGCACCCGGAAGGAAGCCGGGATGCTGGGCTCTTCGATGGTCTCACCCTTGACGATCGCTTCATAGGTCTTAACCCGGCCCTGAACGTCGTCCGACTTGACGGTGAGCATCTCTTGCAAGATGTAGGCGGCACCATAGGCTTCGAGCGCCCACACTTCCAT
>JBJSYW010000235.1:0-3408 GCA_046089985.1 Chloroflexota bacterium | reverse complement strand
AGGAAGGCCAGCACCTGGTTGGTGAAGGTCTTGGTGGCGGGCACGCTGATCTCGTAGCCGCAGGCCAGCGGCAGGTAGTGCTCGCTCAGGCGCGGCAGGGTCGAGCCGATCACGTTCACCAGCCCCAGCACGCCCATGCCGCCCCGGCGGGCGATTTCGATGGCGTTCAGCACATCTTTGGTCTCGCCGGATTGGCTGACGAACACGCCAACATCGTCCGGGCCGAGCGCCGGGCCGTATTGGGCGATGAACTGCGGCGCCAGCACCGGGATGGCGGGTACGCCCGCCAGGCGGGCCAGGAAAACCGCGCCCGCCAGGCAGGCGTGCTAGCTGGTGCCGCAGCCCACCAGGTACAGCCGGCGGGCGCCGGCCATGCGCGCCGCCATCTGCGCCAGGTGCGGCGAGCGGTCGAACAGGTGCAGCAGTTCCTGCGCCACTTCCGGCTGCTCGTGGATCTCTTTCAGCATGAAGTGCGGGTAGCCGCCCTTCTGGGCCGCTTCCATCGTCTCGGTTACGGTTTCGACGGCCCGCTCGACCGGCGCACCGTCGGAGACGCAGTGCAGCTCGATGCGGTCCGGCCACAGGCTGACGATCTCGCCGTCGTGGATGCGCACCACCTGGCGGGTCAGCGGCAGCAGTGAGGGCAGGTCGGAGGCCAGGCAGGTGAAGCCGTCTCCAATGCCGGCCACCAGCCCGGAGCCTTTCTTGACCGCGTACAGCGCCGGCTCGCCCACCCGGCCGATCACAAAGGCGTAATCGCCCTGCAGGTCATCGTATGCGCCGCGGATGGCGTCGATCCAGCCCAGCCCGCGGTCGATATAGCGCTCGACGGCGTGCACGCAGCTTTCGCCGTCGTTTTGCGAGCGCACGGTCATCCCCTCGGCGGCGAAGCTGCGGCGCAGCTCGGCATTGTTGACCACGTTGCCGTTGTGCGCGCCCACCAGGTCGCCGTCCGAGTCCAGGTGCGGCTGGGCGTTGACCTGCGACGGTGCGCCGAAGGTGGCCCAGCGCAGCTGCAGGATGCCGCGCGAGCCGCGCATCCCGGCGAAGTCTAACCGGGCGGCCACCGGCTCGATCTTGCCGGCATCTTTGCGCAGGTCCACCGGTTGGCCGTCGCGCAGCGCGGCGCAGCCCACCGTATCGTAGCCGCGGTAAGACAGGCGCCGGCCGGCCTCGATCAGGATCGGGCCGAGCGCTTCCTCATGATCGGTCACGTACCCAAAGATTCCACACATGCAGGCACGCAGTTCCTTTCCTAAGAAGATGGATTGTGCAATGCTACAGGGAAAACGAAGGCATGCCGCTCATTGTATAAGAGCGGCATGCGGATGTCAAGCATGATTCACGGCGCCGGGGCGGCTACTCGATATGCACGTCCACCTGGTCTTCGCCGGTTTCGTAGTGATGTGGGCCGTCCATCTCGGTGCTGTTGGCCAGCAGGGCGTGCAGGTGGTCTTGCGGGTAGATATCCAGCGCGGGCGAGAACTGCCCGCCCATGAACAGCACTGTGCTCACCAACCCGGCCGGCAGGCTCAGATCGACCTTGGTCTGGCCGGTGGACTTATCGCTGACCTTGATGCGCACGTGGCGGCGTTCGCCCGGCGGGACCTGCGGGGCCAGCCTGGCCCACGAGCCTTCGTTGATCTCGTTCAGCGCCCGGCCGGCGGCTTCGGCGGTGACCTGGCCCGCCTCCAGGTCTTGCAGGATCTCCAGCCGGCGGTCGATGGCGCTCCAGCGTGCCTGGTCCACCAGGTAGCCGAGCAGGTAGAACAGCAGCGCGGCTGCCAGGCCGATGCCGCCCGAAATCCACCACAGCACGCGCGGGTCCAGGTTGTCGATCACCAGCCCAGCCATCAGCGGGCCGATCATAAAGGGGATCATCCAGCTGAAGCCGTAGGTGGCCATATAGCGGCCGCGCATCTCCTCCGGGGCCAGCTGGGCCACGATGGCCTGCCCGACCGGGCTGACGAACATCTCGCCCACGGTGATGATCACCATCGCCAGCAGGAACAGCGGGAAGGTGGCTACAAAACCGTACATGGCGAAGCCGATGGCGTACAGCAGCGTGCCCAGGGCCATGATCAGCAGCGGGCGGTAGCGGGTGATGCGCCGGGTGATTGGGAACTGCATCAGCACCACCATCGCCGCGTTGAGCGCCAGGATGTAACTGAAGCCCTGGGTGTTCACGCCGTGCTGGTCGCGCAGGTAGACCGCCAGGGTCGAGTTCATCTGGATGTAGACCAGCGCCATCAGCGTGGAGGCCAGCAGGAACCAGATGAAGGCCGTATCGCGCAGGCTGACGGCGTAGCCCTTGAAGGTGTCGAGCATGCTCTCCTGCGGCTCGCCGGCCTGGCGCTGGCCCGGTTTATAGGTCTCTTGCAGCGTGAACAGCACGATGATGGCGGTGATCGAGCTGGTGATGGCGTCGATGATGAACAGCAGCAAGTAGTCGCGCGAGGCCAGCAGCCCGCCGATCAGCGGGCCGATCACCACCGCCAGGTTGTGTACCACGCGCAGGATGCCGTAGCCCTGGGCGCGCTTGTGCTCGGGCAGCAGGTCGGCCACCAGCGCCTGGTGGGCCGGGCCGGCCGAGTCGGACAGGATGCCCACCAGGGGGATGACGATGAAGAACAGGGTCAGGTCGTTGATGAAGCCCATCAGCAGGGCCGAGAAGGCGCTCATCACCAGGCCGAACAGCAGCATGCCCTTGCGGCCCAGGCGGTCGGTCAGCGCGCCGCCCACCACGTTGCCGATCATGCTGGAAACGGCCAGCAGGAAGAACAGCCCGCCCACCTCGGTCATGCCGATGGCGAACTTGGCGGTCAGGTATAGGGTGAAGAAGGGGAACAGCATCGCCCCGCCGATGCGGTCGATGAAGCTGGCGCTGACCAATACCCAGAACTGGCCCGGGTATTCGTCCATGGTCTGTCGTAGGCGCTGCAGCGGGCTGCGGCTGCCTGCCGGGGAGGGTTTGGAAGACGGGTCTGGCATTTGATGATTGTCCTGTGATTCTGTTCTATGGCGTAGCGATAATTGTACCGCGCCCCGGATAATTACTCCCTATCCGCCCAGATAGTTCATTTTGACCGAAAGCCGGGCGTCTCGAATATAATACGAGCAGAGGCCAGTTGACGATGCAAACCATCCTATACTTAAAAAAAGAGCAGTTTGACCTGCAAGAGCTGCCGCTGGCGAGCCGCGGCGAGCTGCAGGCGAGCACATTCCGCTTTGCCAGCGGGGTGGAGGCGCTGCGGCTGAAGAACAGCCGCGGCGAACTGGTGCTGCTGCCGTACGTGGGGCAGCAGATCTGGTCGGCGCGCTTTGACGGGCGCGAGCTGACCTGGAAGTCGATGCTGGGGCAGCCTAACCAGAGCCGGGTGTTCCTGGAGAACTACGGCGCGTTCCTGG
>JBJSYW010000234.1:0-11697 GCA_046089985.1 Chloroflexota bacterium | reverse complement strand
GCGGCCTGGGGGGCGGCCTGAGCCGTGGCCTGGGCCGCGGCGGTGCCGCTCACGCCGGCTTGCAGCGTGGCCACCTGGGCGGTGGAGGTGAGCGCCAGCGCGGTCTGCGCCCCCGGCTGCATGGCGGTGACGGTGGCGGCCTGGGCGGTGGCGGCGGCGGCGGCGGTGGCGCTGGACAGGGCGGCCTGGGCCTGCAGGGTTTGCTCGGCGGCCTGCTGGGTTGCATGGTTGGCGCCCTGGATGGCCAGAGCGGTGGCGCTGCCGGCGGCGCGCGTGCCCTCCACCGCCAGGGCCACCTGGGTGCGGGCGAAGGCGTCGGTGGCGCTGGCGTTGCCCAGCGTCAGCCCGGCGCTGCTGCCGAAGACCATATCGGAGAGCAGCAGCAGCCCGCCAACCAGCGCCAGGCACAGCACCAGCAGCAGCGGGATGGCCCAGCCGGGCAGGGCGGCGCGGGCGCTCAGCTCGCCGTGGTGCATCTGCGGCACGCCCGAACCGGGGCTGACCTGGGCGCTGAACGGGTAGCTGCGCCCGCCGCCGATCCACGCGCTGCGGCGCGGCTCGGCGCGGAACTCGGCCACCAGTTCCTGCCCGGCGGCCACGTCCACCTGCAGGTTGGGCGGGGTGAAGTCCAGCTCGTCGCCGGGGGAAAGCCAATGGATCGAAAAGCGGTCGGCTGCCCCACCGTTGTGGATCGTCACCCGGCCGATCTCGCCGGCGGCCAGGTGCGGCGGCTCCATGCGGCTGTCGAAGCCGAAGACCGGCGCCGGGCCGGCCGCGGCGCGGGTGGTCCCGCCGGAGGGGTAGGCCAGGTAGGGCGAGTCGCCGCGCAGGGTGGCCCCGGCGGCCGGGGCGGTTTCGCCGCCGGGCGGCATGCCCGGGCGCAGCAGGCGCAGGTGCGCCGCGCCCACCGAAAGGGTCTGCCCTGGATGCCAGGCCTGGGGCACGCCGCCGTGCAGCCGCCGGCCGTCCAGGAAGCTGCCGTTGGTGCTGTTCAGGTCGGTGACGCGGAACGACTGCCCGTCAAATTCGACCCGGGCGTGCTGGCGCGAGACCTTAGGGTCGTCGACAAACAGGTCGCTGTCGGGGTCGCGTCCGATGGTCATTGCCGGAGGGCGGAAGGCCACGGTGTGAGTGGTCTGGTCGCCGGCCAGGATCTCGATCCGATCGCGGCCGGACGGGTCGGCGGCGTAACCGGCGGATGTGTCTTCGAAGACCGACGGGCCGCGCGGCTCGGCCAGGCTGTTCTGCCACTGGGTCATCAGGCTGAGCGTAGCGCCTACGCCGCGCGGCGGCGCGTTCACCCCGCTGGTCGACGGGTAGACCTGGGCCAGCGCGTCGGCCAGGGCCTGGGCGTTCTGGAAGCGCCGGGCCGGGTCTTTCTGGATCGCCTGCAGAATCACGCGTTCGAGCGCCTCGGTGATCTCGGCTCGCAGGCTGCGCGGCGTGGCGGGCGGGGTGTGGACGTGCATCTGGATGGCTTCGGTGAGCGTGCGCGGGTTGAACGGCAGGCGCCCGGTGGCCAGTTCGTAGAGCAGGATGCCCAGCGAATACACGTCGGAGCGGGCATCGGTCGGCGCGCCCTGGGCCTGCTCGGGCGACATATAAGCCGGGGTGCCCATCGACTGCCCGTCCTGGGTCATCATGCCGCCCTGGACCAGCTTTGCCAGGCCCAGGTCGGTCACCACCGGGCGGTAGGGCAGCCCGTCGGCCGGCTCGGGTTCGAGCATGATGTTGCCGGGTTTGATGTCCCGGTGCAGCACACCCTGGCGGTGGGCGTAGTTGAGCGCCAGGGCCGCCTGGCGCACCAGCTGCACGGCTTCCCCCAGCGGGATCCAGCGATCGCGGGCGCGCAGCTGGCGCAGCATCTCCTCCAGGTTATCGCCGGGGATGAACTTCATCACGATGTACAGCTGGGCGTGGTACGAGCCGAAATCGTGGATCTGGACGATGCCGGGGTGACTCAGGCGCGCGGCAGTGCGCGCTTCCTGGAGGAAGCGCTCTTGAAAGTTGGGTTGGCGGGCGAAGTGCGGGTGCATCACCTTGATGGCGACGTCCCGCTGCAGGGTCGTATCGTAGGCCCGGTAGACGGCGCCCATCCCCCCTTCGCCGAGCAAGCTCTTGATCTGATAGCGATTGAGGGTCTGGCCGACCAGGTTCTCCATGCGCTGCTCCTCGCAAAAGCGGAACGCAAGACGCTCTGCAGGCGCGCCTTGCGCGAACATACAAAGATGCAGTAATAGCACAAAGTATAACCGATTTATGCAGTAAAATACACTCTCACAATTCAAAACGGGGGAGGCTGAGACAATGAGGCCGATTTTTGCGCGCTATAACTGGACTGAAGAGCGGGGCAGGTTTTTCTCATTCTGCCCGGAATGTGGAGCGGCGATGGCGGTGGAGCCGGTCGACGGTAAGCTGCGCGCCCGCTGTACCGGCTGCAGTTTCATTCAATACCGCAACCCACTCCCGGCGGTGGGGGTGTTGGCGCTGCAGGGCGACCAGGCGCTGCTGGTGAAGCGGGACATCGAGCCGTTCGCAGGAAAATGGGCCCTGCCAAGCGGTTACGTGGAGTATGACGAAGACTTTGTCACCGCCGGAGGGCGCGAACTGCGTGAGGAGACCGGGCTGCAGGTGGAGATTACTCACGTGCTGCACGTCGAGTCGGCTTTTTTATCGCCCGATCTGCATTACCTGACCATCTACCTGCTGGCTCAAGTGTCCGGCGGGACGCTGCAGGCGGGCGACGACAGCCGGGAGGTGGCCTGGTTCCCGGCGCGCGGCCCGCTGCCCGAGATGGCCTTTCCCAGTGATACCGAACTGCTGCAAAGCTATGCCGCCGGGAGGCTGCAGGGGTTGAAGATCGACGTCATAGCGCGCTGAAGACCAGGCAGTAGCTGTGGTCGTAACCGTAGCCGTAGCTGTCCCAGCCGATGATCACTTCGCCCTCGAAGTGCAGCACCTGGGAGGCTTCGGCGGCGATATCCCATGCCAGGGTGGTCACCCGCCCGGCGCGTTTTAAGTTGGACGCCTCGATCACCAGCCGCCCGGACGGGTCAAGCAGGGCGCGCAGCTGGGCGAAGACGCCGCGCAGCTGGCGCAGGTAGGCGCGGTAGCCGGCGCCGCGGGTGTGATAATCGGTCAGTGGGTCGGTGATGTCGTCGAAGCCCATGAAGGGCGGCGAGGTCATCACCAGCTGGACAGCTGGCAGGCCGTACTCGGCCAGCTGGCGGGCGTCGCCGTGGATCAAGCGCTCGGGGTGGGCCAGGCGGGCGCGGATATAGGCGGCCTTGGCGGCGTCCAGCTCGATGCCGTAGGCCGGGCGTCCGAGCGCTTCGGCTTCGAACAGGGTAGCGCCGAAGCCGGCGAATGGGTCCAGTACGCACTCGCCGGGGCTGGTGAACTCTGCCACGAAGCGGCGCACCAGCGCCGGGGCATAGCGGATGTCGTCCGCGGCGAACTCGGGCGGCAGCGGCTCACCGCGCTGGTTGGGCAGGGTCAGGAAGGTCTTCATGGCGGTCCTCGGGTTGGGATTTGAGCAAGTGTACCACCGCCGGGCGTTGTATAATTCAATTGGAGGCCCCCAACCATGTCATTTCTCGATCAGCTTTCCAGCGCGGAACGCGCGGTCCTCGAATCATACATGCGCCCGGTGCAGTTCCTGCGCGGCGAGCGCATTTTACACCAGGGCGACCCCGGCGACGGGTGCTACCTGATCGACCAGGGTGAAGTGCGCCTGGAACTGGAGGATTTTGAAACCGATTCAGACAGCGTGCTGGGCTACGTGAGCGCCGGGGAGTTCCTGGGCGAGTTCAGCCTGCTGGACGGCGCGCCGCGCTCGGCGGATGCCTTCGCTCACAGCGATGTACAGGCGCGCTGGCTGGCGAGCGCCGAATTTGACCGCCTGTGCGAGCACGAGCCGTGCCTGGCGCTGGTGTTCTCGAAGGCGCTGGGCCGCAACATGAGCGAGAAGCTGCGCTTTTATACCGGGAAAATCTCCGAGTTCCTGTTCGCTGACGATGTGGACGCGGCCACCAACGCCATGGTGCAGCGGGCGGCCGAGGCGCAGGCGGCCTTCCAGGATTGGCCGGAGCCGCGCGTAGACGCGCTGCTGCGCGCCCTGGCTGAAACGGTCGCTGGGCAGGCCGAAGCGCTGGCCCAGGCCTGCGTGGCAGAGACGAAGATGGGCTGCGCACCGGACAAGGTGATCAAGATCCGCCGGGCGGCGCTGGATGTGCTGAGCACTCTGGAGGGGCGCACGGCGTGCGGCACGCTGGATGTGGACGTGGAGCGGGCGATCACCGAGATCGCCGCGCCGATGGGGGTGGTGTTTGGGCTTGCCCCGCTGACCAACCCGGTGGCGACGGTGATCTTCAAGACGTTGGTGTGCCTGAAGAGCCGTAATGCGCTGATCTACAGCTGCCATCACGGGGCGCTGGGGGTGGGCGGCCGCACCGGGGCGTTGATCCAGGGGGTGCTGGCGCAGCATGGCGCGCCGGTGAACCTGGTGCAGTGGGTGGCCGAGCGCACCAGCCGGCGCAAGTCGATGATGTTGATGAAGCACCGCGGCATCGCCTTCATCCTGGCCACTGGCGGGCCGAGCCTGGTGCGAGCGGCCTACAGTTCGGGCACCCCGGCCATCGGTGTGGGGGCGGGCAACGCCCCGGTGCTGGTGTGCGCTGACGCCGACCCGCAGGCGGCGGCCGAGATGGTGATCGCCGGCAAGTCGTTTGATAACGGGATGATCTGCGCCTCGGAGAACAACCTGGTTGTAGAAGCCGCGGCGCTGCCCGGGCTGCTGGAAGCCCTGCCGGCCCACGGCGCGGCGGTGCTGAGCGGGGAGGAAAAGGCGCGCTTTCTAACCTGCGTGCTGGACGCCGGCGGGCACCTGCAGCGGGCGATGATCGGGCAGTCCGCCCAGTGGATCGCCGGGCAGGCCGGGGTGGAGCGCCCGTACCCGATCCGGCTGATCGTGGTCCCGGGCGGGCTGGATGAACTGGACGGGCCGCTGGGGCGGGAGAAGATGGCCCCGCTGGTCTCGCTGTTCACGGTAAGCGGGGCCGAGCAGGGGCTGGTGGTGTGCCGGCGCATCCTGGATAACGAAGGGCGCGGCCACACGGCGGTGATCCACACGCATGATCCGGCGCTGATTGAGCGCTACGGCCAGCTGATGCCGGCCAGCCGCATCCTGGCTAACGTCAGCGCCACGGTGGGGGCGATCGGCGGCGGCACCGGGCTGGCCCCGACGATGACGCTGGGCTGCGGCACTTTTGGCGGCAACTCGACCACCGATAACGTGACCTTCCGCCACCTGTACAACGTCAAACGCCTGGCGCAGCCGCTGTCCGGGCCGCCGGTAAGCTGACCCGGTCCGGGCCGCCTGGCGCAGCCGGGTGGCTTAATGGCGCCCGGCGGCGCGGTACATTTTCTCGTACAGTGGGCGCAGCTGGTCGTACATCTTCAAATACACGCCGCGATACAGTTCTTCGTAGGTGGCGTGGGCGCGCGGGTCGGGGCTGAAGGTGTCGCCCAGGTGGGTCATGGCGGCTGCGGCCTGCTCGAAACCGGGGTGCAGCCCCAGGCCGACGGCGGCGTCGATGGCTGCGCCCAGCCCGGAGGCCTCGTAGACGTGCGGGCGGGCGGCGGGCAGGCCGAAGATATCGGCGGTGAGCTGCATGGCGGCGTCGGATTGGCTGCCGCCGCCGGCCACGCGCAGCTCGCGGATCGGCACGCGGCTGCGTTTCTCGATCCGCTCGGCGCCGTCACGCAGCGCGTACGCCAGGCCCTCCAGGATCGCCCGGTACAGGTGGGCGCGGGTGTGCTCGCCGTTGAAGCCGATCACCGCGCCGCGCGCCTCCGGCCCGGGCAGCTTTAGCCCGGGCGACCAGTAGGGCTGCAGCACCAGCCCGTCGGAGCCGGGCGGCACCTGGCCCACCAGCTGGTCGAACAGCGCTTCCGGCTCGATGCCCTGGTCCTGCGCCAGGAGCTGTTCGGGTTGGCCGAACTCGTCGCGGAACCAGCTGACCATCCAGTAGCCGCGGTAGACCTGGGCCTCCAGGCTGTAGGCGCCCGGCAGGGCGGCGGGGTAGGGCGGGATCAGCGGGACGACTTCGATATAGCGGCGGTGGGTGGTATTGATCGTGGCGGTGGTGCCGTAGCTCAGGCAGCCGATATGCGGCTCGAACGCCCCGGCGCCGATCACCTCGCAGGCTTTGTCGGAAGCAGCCGCCACCAGCGGCAGGCCCTGTGGCAGCCCGGTTTCCCGGGCGGCTTCGGCGGTCAGGTGGCCGAGGATCGTAGCCGGCGGCTGCAGGTCGATCATCATCTCGCGCCGGACGGGGAGCAGGGCCTGCCACTTCCAGTCCCACGGGCTGGCGTAGCGGCTTTTCTTGTAGTCATAGGGCATATAGCCGACCTGGCAGGCGGTTGAATCGACCAGCCGGCCGGTCAGGCGATAGGTCAGGTAGCCGGACAGGTAGACGTACTTCTCCGTGGCCTGCCAGATCTCGGGCTGGTGGGCGGCGAGCCAGTTGGCCTCGGCTTCGGCCTGCAGGTAGGCGGCGGTGCGTGACATGCCAGACAGGCCGAAGAGCAGCCCCCACAGCCCGCCGACCGGGCGGACGCCGGCGGTGCGGCGCTGATCCATCCAGGTGATCGCCGGGCGCAGCGGCTGAAGGTCGCGGCCCAGGTTGATCACCGTGCCGCGCTGGGTAGTCAGCGCCAGCCCGGCGATGCGCTCGGGCGACAGGCCGGGTTGGGCGGCGATCTGCGCCAGCAGCCCCTGGCAGGCCTGGCAGACGGTGTCCCAGAAAGCCTGCGGCTCCTGCTCCGACCAGCCTGGCTGCGGGGAGGCGTACGGCGGGATGAGGGCGCGGTGCTTGGCCAGCAGTGTGCCCTGCAGGTCAAACAGCAGGGCGCGCACGCTTTGCGTGCCGTTATCGATGGTCAGGATCAGGTCGCCGGGCATGTGCTCTCTTCTTACTAGACATGGTAAGCATGAATGATAACACCGATCGCACTGCCTGGCGCGGCCCGTTGGCGCGGGGATGCCGGTGGGATTAAGAATAGATCACAAATTACGCGCTGCGTCAAAATCCGGTATAATAAGCCTGTTGCAAATTGGTCAAATCAGACCTAGATCGTTTACGTGTTTCCGTGGGCGCGGCGGGCATACGGCGCAGGGCGAGCAGTTCAGTCTCAGGAGGACAGAGCGATGGCGGGGACAGCGGCAACACAGGCGTTTGATTATGTAATCATCGGCTCGGGGTTTGGCGGCAGCGTCTCGGCAATGCGCCTGACCGAAAAGGGCTACTCGGTGTTGGTGCTGGAGCGCGGCAAGCGCTACCGCGATGAAGATTTCGCCAAATCGACCTGGAACGTGCGCAAATACCTGTGGATGCCCTTCGCGCGCTGTTTCGGCATCCTTCAGATCAGCCCGTTCAAAGACGTGATCGTGCTGCACGGTTCGGGGGTGGGCGGCGGCAGCCTGGGCTATGCCAATGTGCTGATGCAGCCGACGGATGAGTTGTTTGACAACCCTTCCTGGAAGAGCCTGGCCGATTGGAAGGCCCTGCTGCTGCCGCATTATGACACCGCCAGGCGGATGCTGGGCGTGACCACCAACCCGTGCCTGTGGCCGGCCGATGATGTCTTGAAGCGTATCTCAGCCGAGCTGAAAACCGAGCTGACCTTCCGCCCGACCCCGGTGGGGACCTTCTTTGGCGAGCCTGGGCAAGAAGGGCAGGAACTGCCCGACCCGTACTTCAACGGGGAAGGCCCGGCGCGGCGCGCCTGCCAGCACTGCGGCGGCTGTATGGTGGGCTGCCGGTACAATTCCAAGAACACGCTGGTGAAGAACTACCTGTATTTCGCCGAAAAGTGGGGCGCGCAGATCTGGCCCGAGTGCGAAGTGCGCGATGTGGTCCCGCTGCCGGAGGGGCAGCCGGATGGGGCGCGCTACGAGGTGCACTACCGCAGCAGCACTGGCTGGCTGGTCAAGCCGCAGAAGATCGTGCGGGCGCGCCGCGTGGTCTTCTCGGCCGGCTCGCTGGGCACGCAGCGGCTGCTGTTCCGCCTGCGCGACGTGACTCGCTCACTGCCCAGGCTCTCGGCCCGGCTGGGCAGCATGGTGCGCACTAACAGCGAGGCGCTGCTGGGCGCATCGGCGCGCCAGGCCAAGGTCGATTACTCGAAGGGCATCGCCATCACCTCCATCTTCTACGCCGACCCGGTGACCACCATCGAGCCGGTGCGCTACCCGGCCGGCTCGTCGCTGATGCGCTTCCTGGCAGGGCCGCTGGTGGAGAGCGGCGGCAGCCTGGCGGTGCGCTTCTTCAAGACCTTCAGCCAGCTTTTTATGCACCCGCTGGATTTCGCCCGCACGCACATCCTGCCCGGCTGGGCGCAGCGCACTACGATCCTGCTGGTGATGCAGACCGAAGACAACCGGCTGCGCATGCGCCTGGGGCGCAGCGCCTGGACGCTGTTTAAAAAGCGCCTGGTCTCGTACCCGGATGACGAGCACGCCATCACCGCCAAGATCGACGTCGGTCACCACGTGGCGCGGCGATTTGCGCAGGAGACCAACGGGATCGCGGCCGGCACGGTCAACGAGGGGCTGCTGAACATCCCGATGACGGCCCACATCCTGGGCGGAACGCCCTTTGGGCGGGATGACCGGGAAGGGGTGATCGACCTGGACTGCCAGGTGCACAACTATCCGGGGCTGTACGTGGTGGACGGCTCGATCATGCCCGCCAACCCGGGGGTGAACCCCAGCCTGACCATCACCGCGCTGGCCGAGTATGCCATGAGCCGAGTGCCGCCAAAGGCCGGCGCGCTGGCCCACCCGCCGGTCGGAGTGAAATAGGCCGGAGCGCAGCCGTGGGCGGCACAGAAAGAATAGTAGACTCGTTCGATCAGAATCTGTTACAATATTCTTTAACGCAGACAAGATACTACTCTTGCTCTAATTGATTGTGCAAGACTCTTTCTGTAAATTTTGTCTGGTGTCCTTCGAACCTTAAGAACTAAAGACCCGGTTGTGGAAAAGTGGAAAGAAGATCACTTCCCACTTTTCCACAACCGCTACGACTGCGACGGCGGCGTCCCATCTTCTGCCGAAAAAGCCAGGTACTTCCGGCCTATCTGCCAGTCCTCATCCTGCTCTACCAAAAAGGCGCTGATCAAACGCTGGCAGGAGGCTTCGCCAGGGAAAATACTGACCACACTGGTCCGGCGGCGGATTTCCCGGTTCAGCCGTTCCAGGAGATTGGTGGTGCGCAGCTTGCGCTGGTGAGCTGCCGGGAAGGCAAAAACAGCCAGACCTTCGGGGATGTTTTTTTCCATCCAGTCGGCCAATTTGGAGGCGGTTTTGGCATACTTCTGCACCGTACGAGCCAGATAGGCGTCAGCCGTGGGCCGGTCTGGGGCATTGAAGATGGTGCGCAGATCGGCCGCCACTTCGGCTTTCATCGATTGGCGAGGAATATGGGCGCTGGCATTCTGCTGCAGGTGGAACTGGCAGCGTTGCCAGGGAATACCGCCAAAAACCGCCTTGCGGGCTGCTTTCAGACCGGCGTGATCGTCGCTGGTGATCAGCTGTACCCCACACAAGCCCCGCTCGACCAGGCTTTGCAGGAAGCGGCGCCAGTGGATTTCAGCTTCGCTGAGCGAAATCGAGACCCCCAGAAGGTGGCGCTTTCCCTGTCGATCCACTCCGCCGGCAATTAGCACCGCCGCATCCCGGATTTGTCCGTCCTGGCGTACCTTTTCGTAGCGGGCATCTAGAAACAGATACACGATCTCGCCCAGTGGCCGGCTGCGCCAGGCTTCCAGTGTCTCATCCAGCTTGCCGGCCGCTTGGCTGACCAGACTGGAAGAGATGCTGGTTCCACACAGCTGCTCCACGATTGCCGAGACCTTGCGGGTAGATACGCCTTGCACATACATCTCTGCCAGAGCCAGGGTCAAGGCCCGCTCGCTGCGCAGCCCTTTCTCCAATGCGTGCGGATAGAAGTTCCCATCTCGGACTTGCGGGATATCGAAGGTGATCTTCCCCATCCGGGTGGCCAGAGTCTTGGGCTTGAAACCGTTGGCGTGACCACGCCGTTCCGAAGACCGTTGGTAAGGTGCGGCCCCGAGATGCTGCTGGCGTTCAGCTTTCATCGCTTCATTGACCAGCACACGGATCATCTCAGGAAAGAACTCGGTGCCTTGAGCGGTGATTTGCTCCAGAAGCTGCTCGGGTAAGGTAAAATCGCCTTGGTAGGTCATGGTGTTATCTCCTTTGTTATGCTTGGCGGCTTCAAAGGATACACCAGACCTACTTTTTAAGGTAGCCAATTTTACAGAAAGAAGTTTACACTAACCCACGATCAATTTTAAATCATCCTCCGATATCTTAGAGTTCTTCTGCTGCACAATGTCATTGACGCTTTGCTGATCGGTAACGTGCAAAACGACCGGGGCATCCAGAGGAAGCTGGCGGTTCTCGAATTTCAGATAATCGGTTTCATGCGGGATCGTCACGGTACCACTGATCTTACCGGACCAATCAGAAGGGACGGGTGCATCAGCGGGAACCGGGATTTCAACGCCGACAAGCAGGTTGGTCGTAGTATATTCAACACGCTTTTTCCAATCCATCTGCCTGCGGATCGGGATTTCTATTTTTCTCTGATCCGGCCCCTGCAGAACCAACACCAGATTATCGCTTGCCCAATGATAGTCCAGCGTTTTTACATCGGTTTGCAACGCAAGCTGAGCTTTCTGCCCAGGTAGACCATAAATCTCATTGTTCTGTTGTACGTAGCCGGGTTGCTTTCTGCTGGGGATTTTACAGGAACAAAGCAAAGTGAGCATAAAGATGGCTAACAGAACACGGAATGTATATCTTGACATGACACTTCTCCTCCTTATATGGATTAATGTTCTAATCGCCTGCCGGACGCCCGACAAAGCCAGGAGCATATAAAGTGCGATATCAGTGCAAAACAGGCTCCCCCCAAATTGCCCAATCGCAGTCCATATTTCCGTTCTCACCCACCCCGGTGACCAGGGTCAGTTCCTGCCCGCCGTTTAGCATCGCCAACAGTTTTACCGGGTCATAGGTCGGCTTCACCACCGGGCGGTAGTACACTTCTTTGCCATCCACCAGTATGGTGAACGAGACACCGTCTCCACAGTTGATCCAAGACACCATCCCAATGACTGCCGTTAAGGATTGGTATTTGCCGTCCAACTGGTAAACAATCTGCGAAGGGGCATGGGCGAAGATCGCATGGGGATCCGGTTGGCCGCCTAGCATAATCGGATCACCCGCGCGTATGTGATCGGCCGGGTCTTCCGATGAAAACTTAAATGTTCCGACCGAGAAGAGCCCATAACCAAGCTTATAGGAGGCCGGTTTCAGATCGCCCAGATAGGTGACCGCGTCCGGACCGGCAGTGGGCTGGACTGTACCCAGAGGCAGTGTATATTGGCTGCCGTCCGGGAATGTAACCGTTCCGCTGCCGCCGGCATAGCGGTACCCCAGCGCGGCGTCCACAACGAAAGTCAGTGGATCTGCAGCCTCGCTGGCGAAGGTATACCCGTGATAGGTGAGCGTGCCCAACCAGGTATGTTTGGCGCCGTAACACCAGAAGAGCAGCTTATTGTTGCGGATCGCCAGGCTGCCCGTCGCGCGGACATTGTCGCCAT
>JBJSYW010000233.1:0-3467 GCA_046089985.1 Chloroflexota bacterium | reverse complement strand
CGGCGTCCAGCTCGGCCTCCACAGCCGCCTGGGTGGCGTAGGGATCCAGCCCCCACAGGTGCAGGGCCGGGCGGATCTCGGCCCGCCCGTCCTGCACCCACAGGTAGACCGGGGCGGCGGCCCGCCCGCTGATCCACAGCCCGTCGAAGCCGGCCTGGCGCAGTTCCGGTCCCCAGAACCCGCCGCAGTTCGACTCGCCCCACAGCCGGGTCGCCGGCGAGCGCCCGCATACCACGAAGCGCCCCACCGCCGGCCCGGAGGTGCCCGAGAGCGGCCCGTTCAGGAACAGCAGCGGCGCCTGCGGGTCCAACGGGTCCAGGTCGGGACGCAGGTGGTCATACAACAGGCGCGCCGCCAGCGAAGCGCCGCCCAGGAAATCCCGCTCCCAGGCGGGCGGTATTTCCAGCGTGTCGATCTTCCCGAGCGTCAGGTCAACTCTCAAGATTGGCTGCATGGGTAGCCTCCTGTTTTGCGGGCCGGCCTGCCGTTCCCGTTCAGCGCTGGATGATTGGCAGCCAGGCCACCGGTTCAGTCCCAAACTGGCACATATAGGGTTGGTAAGACAGGGCGAAGTCGTCGATGTAGATCCCATCGGCGGTCACCCCGGAGTCCGAGATCAGCCGGAAGCGCAGCCGCACGCTGCTCTTTCCATCCAACTGCGGCGCGGGGATGCTGATCAGCTCCCAGGCCGGCTGCGCCCCGTTCAACACCACCAGCGACGACCCACCGCCCACCCAGGTGCTGCCGCCATTGGTGGAGTACTCCAGGTAGACATAATCATACCCCGCTTCTAACTGGTAGCGGGTGGCAAACTTGACTTTGATATCGCGCATTCCCGACAGGTTATATACCGGGCTGACCAGGTAGCTGTCGGTGTTGTCTGCATATTCACCTGCCGGGCTGTCGGTCCAGGAGTGGCTGGGGCTGTTCGCATAGGCGGTGGTGATGGCCCAGGCGTTGTTGGTCCCGCCGGTGGTCCAACCGGCTGCTCCGCCCTCGACATCGTTGGTCAGGATGTCGTAGGGCGTCAGCGGGATCGATGCGTGCAGGCTGATCGTTTCGGTGTAGACGCGCTGGCTGTCGGTGATTACCTTGCGCAGCTGGATCAGGCTATCACAGGGCAGGCTTGGGTCAATCGAGAAGACGAAGGGCGACAGGTTGGCGGCCTGCTGCCCGGCGCGGATCTCCGGGTAAGCGCTCAGGCTGCCGCCGGGGCTGACGGTGACCAGCGGGGTCAGGCTGTCGAGCCGGGCGGTCACCTGGGTGGCGGTGATCGCGCCGCTGTTCTCCAGGTAGTTGGTCAGTTCGATCCCGCTTTCGCCTGGCTCGGGGAAGCCGTTGTGATTGCCCAGCGGCTCGGCGTCGAGCAAAACCTGACCATCCTCCTCCAGGTTACTGGCCGGCTGCAGCAGCAGGTCCTGGTTGGTGGTGAGGCCGGCCTGCAGGTTCACATCCTCAACCTCGCCGGCGGTCGGGTAGCCGGGGGCCAGCGGGCCGGCGGTCAGGTCGAACAGACCCGGGGCCAGGTTGATGGTATATGCGCCGGTCTCGCTGCTGACCACGGTCATCATCTGTCCGCCGGAGACGGCTTTAACCCGGGCGCCCGGCACCGGCTCCAGGGTGACCGCGTTGCGCACCACGCCGCTGATCTGCCCCTTGGTCTCTCCGCACGAAGGGAACTTGAACGAGCCGATGCGGGTTTGCCAGTTGGTGCCGCTGGCGGCATAATATTCGGTGGTGTACCAGAAGGTGCAGTCGTCCTGGGGGTCGATCGACATTGACGAGTAATCGCCCCAGCGGTTGTAGCTGCGCTGCGATCCGCTGCCGTTGACCAGCGTCGATTCGCCCTGCAGCAGCTGCCCGGGCACTTCGCCCGCCAACCGGCCGGTGTAGCGGATGCCGGGGTTCATGGTTTCGCTGGAAACGCTGTAGCCGAGGCCCATGTTCCCATCCTGGTCCACCGCCAGCGCTCCCATCCAGCGGTGCTTGTTGTCCGGCTGGTAGGTGCCCTGTTGGTACAGCGCCGCGCTGGTTGCCGGGCTGCGCAGCTCGTACCAGCGCAGCGCGGCTACGCCCCGGTTGGTCACCGAATGAGTCATCCACAGCGCATCCACGCTGTTCGTGCGACGGTAGATCAGCTGCATCATCGGGCGCGGGCTGAGGCTGTCGAGCAGGATGGCTGAATCGCCCTGCGGCACCGAGTCGGCTGCGGCGAATTCGGCCACCGCCACCGTCTGCGGGCCGGTGAAATTAGATTGGTTCAGGCTGCTCCAGTTGGGCAGGAATTTCCAGACCAGCACCTGGTTGGGGGCCGAGACCGAAGCGAAGAAGTTCGGCGTGCCGGCCGGCGGCAGCGAGAGGGCGTGGCTGGGCAGCAGGCTGCCATAGCCGGTGCCGGCGCCAAGCGTGAAATACACGTAGCGCAGCGGGCTGCCGTTCAGCAGCGGAGTCTTCTCCAGCGCCCACACCTGCACCCCGCCCCAGGCTTCGCTGGGCATGTTGAACATGTTGAAAGACAGGTAGTAGGCATCGCGCCAGACGCCCAGCTTGGGGTAGTCGTTCAACTGGGTGTCGCTGATTTTCAACGTGTACAGGTACCAGCCCCCGTTCACCGGGTCGTCGGTTCGCGAAACGGCCAGGCACTCGTAATACGGGCCCTTGGGGCTGCCGCTGCTGCTGTACTTGAAGGCGAAGTCCGAGATCACCCAGCGCTGGGCGAAGCGGTCATACACCACCACCGGGTCGCCGCGATTGGACGTCTCGCAGATGGTGCCGCTGCCGCTGAACAGGCTGTTGAACGGCAGCAGGCTGACCTGCTGGCCGGTGGATTTGTTATAGATCCCGATCGCCGTGTTGACGGTCTGGATGTAGTAGACGTCATCCACATCGCCGTTGGTGTCGGGCGGCCAGCCGGAACCGTTGGCCTTGCTGATGCCGGCGAAGCTGGCGCTGGGCTGCGGCATCAGCTCGCTGCCGAATTCGTTCTGCAGCAGTTGATCCACCCACTGATCCAGTTCAGGGGCTGACCCCTTCGGATGCGTGCCGGGGCTGTATTTGAGCGGGAGCGGCCCGGACCATTCATCACTGGTCCACTGCGCCCGGGCAGCCAGCTCCACCAGCCCGGTGTTGAGGCGCGCCGGCGGCGCTGTCTCCCCATAAAACGGGCCGGCGACGGCGGACGTCTGCGGGTCGGGCAGGATGGCGGGGTGCGCCCCGGCGGCCTGCAGATCCAGGCTAAAAATGGGCAGCATTAAGACGATCAGCGAGCAGGCAGCCCGCAGGATCATGCGTCCACGGAACGAACGTTTCATAAAGTACCTCGCTAGTGGTCGGTCAAACCTGAAACTTTGGATACAGACTTTTTAACCTTGTACGAGCATCGGCAGTCGAGAACTGCCAGTGAACCTTAATAACCTCAGAGTTTCGTTGATCTTTCCAAGCCTTCACCTGTTGGATCAAGGTGTCTT
>JBJSYW010000232.1:0-3951 GCA_046089985.1 Chloroflexota bacterium | reverse complement strand
CACAAAGGGCAGATTGTAGGCGTCGCTCTCGGCGTCCCACAGGTGGCAGCCGGCCAGGTCGGCGTCCTGCTCGGCCAGGGCGATCAACCCGCCCAGGCTGCCGGCGAAGTTGACCTGCAGCGCCAGGCCGGGATGGATAGCGGCGGCCTGAGCGGCGATCAGCGTGATCGCCGGGTCGTGGCTGCCGACGAAGCGCAGCACGTCGCTGGGCTGTTCGTCGGTCTGTTCGGCGATGGCGCGCCAGCGGTCCAGCGCCATGCGCGTGGCGTGCTCGACTTCGTCGGGCGTGTAGCCGGCGGTGATCAGGTCCAGCAGGTTGGCCTCGATGCGGTTCAACAGCGTGGCCCGGCGCAGCGGGGTGAACTCCTGGTCGGGCAGCCGCTGGGTGACCCGGGTGCCCTGCCCAATGTGGCTGATCACCAGGCCCTGGCGGGCCAGTTCCTGGTAGGCGCGCAGCACGGTGGCGCTGGTGCATGACCACTGGGTGGTCATCTTTCGCACTGAGGGCAGGCGGTCGCCCGGTTTGAGGATGCCGGAGAGGATATCCTGGCGGATAGCGGCGGAGATTTTTTGGTACAGGTGCAGTTCATCCATAGCGGTACCAACCTTCCAACTTTATTCAACCCACTCGACACGGCCGGTTTCAGACAAGTCATAGCCGCCCAGGCCGTCCAGCGCCTGGCGGGCCGGCTCGGTTAACAGCCAGCGCTGCAGATCCTGCGCTGCGGCGCTGTGCCAGACCACCTCCGGCATGACCAGCTCGTAGCGTTCGACGGTCAGCAGGATGAAATCCAGTCCAAAGGCCAGGGCGGCGGTCTGCACGCCCAGCCCGGCGCTGCCCTGGCCCCTGGCGATCGAGGCGGCGACTTCGGAATGGGTGCGGCGCTCGTCGGGGTAGCCGGCGATGCCCTGCGGGTCGATGCCCAGCCGACGCAGCTGCGCATCCAACCAGACGCGCGTGCCTGAGCCGGGCTGGCGGTTGACAAAGGTCACCCCGGGGCGGGCCAGGTCTGCCAGTTGGGCGATCTGCTGCGGGTTGCCGGGCGGCACGATCAGGCCGATATGGCGGTGGGCCAGGGTCAGCAGGGCCATGCGCTGCCCGGGGAACAGCCGGCGCACGAAGGGCCGATTGTAGGAGCGCGTCTCGGCGTCCCACAGGTGGCAGCCGGCCAGGTCGGCGTCTTGCTCGGCCAGGGCGATCAGCCCGCCCAGGCTGCCGGTGAAGTTGACCTGCAGCGCCAGGCCGGGATGGATAGCGGCGGCCTGAGCGGCGATCAACGTGATCGCCGGGTCGTGGCTGCCGACGAAGCGCAGCGTCACACCGCCGGCGGCATCCGGCCCGTTAAAGGCGCGCCAGTGCTCGATGGCCTGGCGGTTGGCCTGCTCGACTTCATCGGGCGTGTAGCCGGCGTTGACCAGGCGCAGCAGATGGGCTTCGGCCTGGTTGAGCAGCATCGCCTTACGCAGCGATAGGCGCTCCTGGTCGGGCAGGGTGGGCAGTACCATGGTGCCGCGGCTCACCCGGCTGTCGACCAGGCCCTGGCGGGCCAGCTCGCGATAGGCTTTCAGCACCGGCATGCTGCTGCACTGCCATTCGGCGGCCAGCTGGGCGACGGTGGGCAGGCGGTCCCCGGGACGGTACTTGCCGTGGAATATATCGCGGCGGATGGCGGCAGCGATCTTCTGGTGTAGGGGTTGGTCGGCGGTAGGCATGGCGGCAGGTGGGGTGGCAGGAGGCCTACCCGAGGGTGAAGTAGAAGGTGGCCCCGCTGCCCGGCTCAGACTCGGCCCACACCCGCCCACCGTGGCGCTGGATCACGCGCTTGACGGTCGCGAGGCCCACGCCGGTGCCTTCGAACTCATCCGAAGCGTGCAGGCGCTGGAAGGGCAGGAAGAGCTTATCGGCGTACTGCATCGGGAAGCCGGCCCCGTTATCGCGCACGTAATACACCGCCGGCGTGCTGTCTGGCAGCACGCCGAACTCGATCGTCGCGGCCGGGTTGTTGCGGGTGAACTTCCAGGCGTTGCGCAGCAGGTTATCCAGCGCCACCTGGACCAGGTTCGGGTCGGCCTTGGCCGGCAGGTCGGGAGCGATGCGCACCTCCACCGGGTGGAAGGGATCGCTCTCACGCAGGCTGCGCACCACCGCCTCGGCGATCTGGCTCAGGTCGGTGGGCTGGATGGTCATCTCCACCCGGTTCATGCGCGAGAGCTTAAGCAGGTCGTCGATCAGGCGGCTCATCTTCTGGGTCGACTGGCGGATGTTGCTCAACAGCAGCTGAGCCTCGTTGTCCATCTGCCCGGCGTAATCCAGTTCAAGGAAGCGGCCGTAGCCGTCGATGGCGCGCAGCGGGGCGCGCAGGTCGTGCGAGACCGAATAGGCGAACGACTCCAGCTCTTTGTTGGCCGCCTCCAGTTCGGCAGTGCGGCGCAGCACGCGCTGCTCCAGCTCCTCGTTGACCTGGCGCAGGGTGCGTTCGGCGGTCTTACGCTCGGTGATGTCATCGACGATCGACAGCCCGTAGAAAGCCTGCCCGGTCTCATCCGGGATCAGCGAGGCGGTCAGGCGCGCCCAGACCACCGCCCCGTCTTTGCGAATATAGCGTTTCTCGACCTGGAAGAAGGCGATCTCGCCGCGCACCAGGCGCTCCACCTGGGCCAGTTCTTCGGGCAGGTCTTCCGGGTGCGAGAGATCGGAGAAGCGCATCTGGCACAGCTCGCTCTCGGTGTAGCCGGTCAGGCGCTGGAAGGCGTGGTTGGCTTCCAGGATCGCGCCGTGGATATCGCTGATGGCGATGCCTGCCGCAGAGCGTTCGAAGACCGCCCGCCAGCGCTGCTCGCTTTCGCTCAGCGCCGCCTCAGCACGCTTACGCTCGGAGATATCAAACAGCAGCCCGATCGAGCCGGTGGGCGCCGGGCCGCTGCGGTTGTCGTAGACCTGCACCGATGCATCCGAAACCCAGCGCTGCTCGCCGCTGCGGGTGTGGATGTAGTAATCGCTCTTCCACTCCCCCACCGAACCATCCTGGATCAGGCGGCCGACCTCCTGCGGGTTGGGCGAGGGGGCGTCGGTGCGCATCTCGATGCGTTCGATCAGGTTCTTGAAGGTTGCGCCGTCGATTTCGCCGGGGGCATACCCGGTCAGCTTGAGGATGCCTTCGCCGATGAAAGTATAGCGGTTGCTGTGGTAATCGAGCGAATAGGGCACGGCGTCGGCGGCGCTGATCGCCCGGCGGTACAGCCTTTCCAACTCGCGGCGCTCTTCCAACTGCTGGGAGGCGCGCTGCAGCGCGCCGGTGACCGTGACGCGCAGGAAAACCATCACCACCAGCGCGCTGATCATCAGCATCGCCAGGTCCACCAGCAGGATCAGCGGCTGCGGGGCGGGGCGAGCGGGCGGCAGCGCGCCGTTCAACTCGGCCAGCGCGGCCCAGGCGATCAGCGCAAGACTGACCGCAGTGGTCAGCAGGGCGGCGCGAATGTTCAGGAAGGTGCCGGCTACCAGGATCGCCAGGATCAGATTGGCGGCGAAGTGCGGGTTGCGCACCCCTCCGCTGTAATACATGCTGCCAGTGGCCAACGCCAGCGTGAACAGCAGGTAAGCGCTGACCGATAGGGTCACCCGGCCGCGGCGCGCCAGGTACAGCAGCAGCGCCACGATGGCCCACAACGCCAGCACAGCCAGCCCCAGCGTGGGTGAAAAGCCAGTGTTAGCGCCGACCGCGATCAGCAGCACCTGGATCAGCAGGCCGATCCCGCCCAGGTAATAATAGTACAGGCGCGCCAGGCGGTCGCGATCGGGGTCGCCGGGGAAGAAGGTGGGGAAGCAGATGCGCCGCAGCATGGTCAGCGCCTCATTCGATCCAACCCAGCGCCTGCAGCCCGTTCGGGCCGTCTTCAGCCGGCAGGCAGGCGGCGTTTTTGAACCCGTGGGCGATCAGCGCCGCCCGG
>JBJSYW010000231.1:0-4503 GCA_046089985.1 Chloroflexota bacterium | reverse complement strand
CCCCGGCGCGGCTGCGCCGGCTGCCCGATAAGCCGCCGGACGGCTGGGGGGCGTTTGTGGCTTATCTGGGGATTGATGAGGGCGTGCTGCCGCCGGGCGGTGCGCTGCATCATCAGGTGCTGCGCGGCCGCCCGTTGGGCGATGGGCGTTCGGTGTTCCTTTCGCTCAGCCCGGCCTGGGACGCCGGCCGCGCTCCGGCCGGCCGCCGGGCGCTGACCGTCAGCACCCACACCCGCCTGGCGCCGTGGTGGGATCTGTACCAAAATAACCGCCCGGGCTATGAATCGGCCCGCCAGGATTACCTGGCGCGCATGCTGGATGCGGCCGAAACAGCGCTGCCCGGCCTGCGCGATGCGGCCGACCTGGTGCTGCCCGGCACGCCGGTTACCTTCGAGCGTTTCACCCGTCGTGCCTGGGGCTGGGTGGGCGGATTTCCGCAGACCAGCCTGCTGCGCGCCTGGGGGCCGCGCCTGGCGCCCGGGCTGTGGATGGTTGGCGACAGCATCTTCCCCGGCCAATCCACCGCCGCCGCTGCGTTGGGCGGGCTGCGCGTGGCGCGGGCGGTGATGCAGGCGCTGTAGGCTTACCGGCCCAACAGGCCCAGCCAGGCCAGCAGGGCAAAACAGCCCCCGGCATTCAGGGTCAGCAGGGTGTAGTACAGCCGGCGGGCCGGTGACGCCGACCGGCTGCGCCACAGCGCCAGGCAGGCGCCTGCCATCAGCAGCGCCAGCAGCAGGAAGATCCACGGCAGCAGGAACACCGGCCGGGCGGCGCCGGCTACGCCGTAGAATATGCGGCTGTCATTGCCGGCGACCATCGTCACCAGGATGGCGGTGAGAATCAGCAGGAAGCTGCTCACGGCAGCCCCTGCCAGCAGCGCCAGCCCGCTGGACCAGCGCGCCAGCAGCCCAGGGCGCGGCGCAGCCGGGGTATCCATGCCCGCCGGCGTGGTGATCTCGGGGAGGTCATCCAGCCTACCGCCGGGCCAGGCAGGCGAAGTGACCGCCGGCTCGGCCGCAGCCGGCGCCGCCGGGAACGGCGCCGCCGGAGAGCGGCGGGCTGCGCCCCGGGCGCGGTTAACCAGCCAGGCCAGCGGCAGCGCCAGCCAGGCGCTCAGCAGGCACAGCACGCTCACCGAGAGCAGCCCCAACCCGGCAAGCACATTCCGGTCGCCGCGCAGCAGGCGCAGCGCCAGCGGCAGGTCGACCAGGTTGTCCGGGGTGATGAACGACAGGGGCGGCGTCTCGTTGATGCAGGCGCTGTCCGGCGCCTGGTCGGGCGCGTTTAAGAACTGGCGTACGATGCGGTTGGCGCAGTCGCTGCTGAGCACCTGCCCGTGCGAACCGGTGGGGAAAACCAGGTTGACGCTGTTGGGCAGCCCCTCGGCGGCTTGCATGGCGTACTCGGGTGGGGTGACCGGGTCAAATCCGCCGGAGAGCAGCAGCGTGGGCACGTCCGACTGCACCGGCGCATCGACCTCGGCTGCCAGTGGCGCGACATCCCAGGCCTGGCAGACGCTTTGGAAATAGGCTGGGGCGCGCCCTTCAATGCGTGCCAGTTCGGGCGGCACACCGCTCAGATCCTGCTCGGCGGGATCAAAATCGGCGTCCTCGGCGCACAGCACCGAGTAGTACATCCCATAGCTCATGGTCTTGTCGAACGCCAGCACGCCGAGGATATACCCTGCCAGGTCAAAGCGACCGGCCTGGGCGTCTGCCAGCATGCGCGGCAGCAGCGGCAGGAAATCGGCCATATACAGCGCCTGCGAGACCACCCCCTGCAGCGTGTCGCCGTTGAAGACCACGTTGTCATAGCGCTGCCCGGTCGACATATCGGTCAGCGAGATGCGCGCCGGATTTTCGTTCAGGCGCTTCAGGGTGTCATAGTACGACTGCTCGAGGTCCGGGTAAGCGGCCTGGCAGCCGGGATCGATGGCGCAAGCCTGGAAGACGGTAGACAGGCTGCGAGTGGCGGTCTGGGCGCTATTAAGCAGGAAATTGGTCTGCGGCGGGAGCACCCCGTCCAGCACCACGGAACGCAGACCGGAAGGGTTGAGGCGCATAGCGTGCAGGGCCAGCAGGGTGCCGTAGGAGACGCCGTACAGGTTGATTTGCGCATAGCCAAGAGCCTGGCGCAGATCTTCGATATCGGCGGCGTTCTCCAGGCTGTCATACGCCGACAGGTTGACCCCGGCAGCCGCCAGGCGCTGCCGGCAGGCGCGCATCGCCTGCAGGCTGAGGCGGTCGCTCTCCTCGATGCTCAGGTCTTGCTGCAGCGTATCCAAGGTCAGCTGGTCGATCTCGCTGCAGTAAAGATTGGGATCGGTGTAGAGCGTGCCGCGCTGGTCGAACAGGATCACATCCCGGTCTTCCAGCAGCCCGGTGGAAGCGATCATGCCCAGGTACAGGTCGATGGTCGAGCCGCCCGGGCCGCCCTGGGCCATCACCAGTGGGTCGGGGGCGGGGGACGGCCCGGTGCTGTGCAAGATAACCACCGCCAGGCGGATGGTTGGCCCATCCGGGTTGGCATGTTCGGCCGGCACGCTCAGCCAGCCGCATTCCACCATTTGCGGCTCTTGCAGCCCCGCCGGCACGTCGAAGGCAAACGTGCTGCAGGCGGCAGGTTGGAAGCGTTCCGTCCGCCCGGGCTGTACCAGCGGGGTGGGGGCGGCAAAAGCCGCCGCGCCGGCGCGCAGCGGCAGCGCCAGGCAGAAAACGAGCAGCAGTACAGCGCCGGCGGCGCGACGGTGGTGCACCAGGGATGATCTCACGCACGGTCTCCTCCCGGAGGGCGGTCGGGGCGGCCCGCCGGTGTCTGGGCAGGATTATAAATGATCCGGAGGGATTCTGCAGCGAGCAAGCCGCCGAATCCCTCCGGAAAGGTGAGGAGGCCGGAAAAGCGAGGTTAGAAGCGCCGGCCCTTGAGCGGCGGGCGCGCGGCGCCGTCGTTCGACGGGCTGTCCGGGCGGTTGGCAGAGCGGGCCGCCAGCGGAGCCGAAGCATAGCGCGGCTCGATGATCTCCATTTCGGTGCTGTCGTCCAGATCGCCATACTCGGGTTCGGGCGGCCGGGCTGCGCGGCGCGGCGGGTTGGTGAAGACGTGCGGCTGTGGGGCCGCCGGGCTGCGCGGCTGTAAACTGGCCGGTGTCTGTGCGGAACGTCCGTTGGGGGTGAAGGGCTGCGTGCCGGTGAGCGGCTTGGCTGCCGGGCGCGCCCCCGGGATGGCTGGGCGCGGGGCGGCGTTGGGCTGACCGGCCAGCGGGCGATAGATCGGAGCGGACTGGCCGCGGGCCGTACTCGGGCGGGCCTCATCGCCGCCGAACAGGCGGTCGCCGGCGACTGAGAAGGTGCCGATGATCAGCACCCGGATCAGCCACACCAGCACCGCCACGAAGACCGGCCCGCCGCGCAGGATGGTCTCGCGTGCGATCACCGCGCTGCCGGCCGTCTCGTGTCCCAGGATTGCCAGCGACACGCCCCACCAGGTTAGCATGGCGTTCATCGTGGCTGCCAGCAGCCAGGCCCCGAACAGGAACCAGTTTTCGTTGTGACCGTTGGTCATGTCCGGCGCAAACAGGCGCGCGATACCGGCGAAGTCGATCCCACAGAAGGCGATCGCCAGGATGGTGGCCCAGCGGACGCCCATGAATTTCAGCTCACCGAGCAGATCGGTCAGGGCGTAATCGGTGGTGCCGTAGTTGAATATTTCAAAGGCCAACAGGGCGGTGATGATGATCACGCCGAAGGCCAGCCCGCGGCTGTCGCGCAGGGCATTGACGGGGTGGAAATTCGTTTTTGAAGAACCTGTATTGTGGGTCATGGTTGACCTCCTATTGGTAAAAGCCTGTCCTTACAACCTATGGTGCGCCACGCCGTTAATATAGAACAATTGGTCTATTTTGTCAAGGTGAAAACAGTTAAGATTCCGATATTGTCATGCCGGTGAAATCACCCGTTTGATAATCTGGGATGGGCTTGTGCCGTCTGTCACAAATAGCGTATAATCCGTGCCGTATTGCTTCTTTCGCATGGATCGTTCGCACAGGAGGAGAGATGAAACACACCCGATGGATCAGCTGGCTGCTGTTGGTAGTCATTCTAGCGGCCTGCAGCGCAGGCGGGGCAGCGCCGTCTGGCGGTATCCAGGTCAGGGATGCCTGGGTGCGGGCAGCCGGCATGGGCGGTAACGAGAACGCCGCCATGGGCGGCGCCATGGGCGGTAATGAGAACGGCGCCATGGGCGGGGGGATGCATGGCAACGATAATGGCGCCATGGGCGCGGGGATGGGCGGCGGGATGGGTAATTCGGCTGCCTATATGCTGCTGGTCAACGCCGGTCTGGCTGCAGACCGGCTGGTGGCGGCGCGCTGCGACTGCGCCCAGGCGGTCGAAATCCACATGACCGAGATCGTTAACGACGTGATGACCATGCGCCCGGTGGAGGGCGGCCTGGAAGTCCCCGCCGGCGGGCAGGCGGAGTGGAAACCCGGCAGCTATCACGTGA
>JBJSYW010000230.1:0-5532 GCA_046089985.1 Chloroflexota bacterium | reverse complement strand
TGTTCGGTCAGCGAGATCTGCCAGGCCGGGCTGCAGCTAACCCGCGAGCTGTCGAGCAAAAGGAAGCAGCAGGTATCCTTCTCCACGAACTGGCCGGAGGCCCAGGTGCTGGCCGACGCCCGGCGGTTGAAACAGATGCTGGTCAACCTGCTCAGCAATGCCATCAAATTCACCCCAGAGAGCGGCAAACTGGGGATTGAAGTGACCGGCGACCCGGATGAACAGGTGGTCAAGATCACCGTTTGGGACCACGGCATCGGCATTGAATCGCGCCACATGGGGCGGTTGTTCAAGTCGTTCACGCAGATCGACGGCACGCTAGCGCGCCAGTATGGCGGCACCGGGCTGGGGCTATCGCTGACCAGCCGGCTGGCCGAACTGCACAACGGCGGCATCCAGGTGGAGAGCAAACCGGGCTTGGGCAGCCGCTTCACACTCTCGCTGCCGATGCTGCCGCAGGATCAACCGGCCGAACAGCGCCCCGATGGCGGCCCAAGCAGTCCTATCGAGCCGGGCAGCCCGAGGGCGGCGGTGGCGGTGGTGGACGACAGCGAGGCGAGCCTGCTGGCGATCTCTGCCTTCCTGTCCAGCCAGAACTACCGGGTGAGCACTTACAACAATGGGTACGAATTCCTGGATGGCCTGGCCGACGCCCGCCCCGACCTGGTGCTGATGGACATCCAGATGCCCGGCCTGGATGGGCTGGAGACGATCCAGCGCCTGCGCGCCCACGCCGACCTGCAGCTGGCCAACATGCCGGTGATTGCGCTGACCGCCCTGGCAATGCCCGGAGACCGCGAACGCTGCCTGGCAGCCGGCGCTAACGATTACATTAGCAAGCCGGCCCAACTGCGCCAGCTGTCGGCGGCAATCGCAGCGCTGCTTGACCAGCACCGGTCGACGCCAGTCACCAGCGGGCGATAATCTCCGGCAGCCGCTCGAACTGCGCCCCGTCCAGGACGGCGTCCGGCGCCGGGCGCTCCAGGTGGGCCGGGAAAGGCGTCGGGAGGCCTGGTTTCGGGCGGCGGTCGACCCACACCGTGCGTAAGCCCACCCGCCGGGCGCCCCATATATCATCGTACAGGTTGTCGCCCACATATACTGCCTGCCCGGCGTCCACACTCAGCTGCTCCAGAGCGCGCTGGAACGGGCGCGGGTCCGGCTTTCCAACCTTGAGATCCGACGAAAAGACGATCACAGCAAAATAACGTTCCAGGTCGAAACTGCGCAATTCAGGTACGGTGAATAACCGTTGGGCGTTCGAGACGATCGCCAGGCGCACCTGGCCTCCAGCGCGCAGAGCGCGCAGCGTGGGCAGCGCGGCGGGGAAGAGTGACAGCGCCCGGGTGGTGTACAGGCGAAAGATCAACGCCAATTCGGCCGCCAGGTCGGACTGCCCGGACAAGCGCCCGGGGAGGCCAGGCAGGGCAGGTCGGGCGGAAGCGCTGCTTAATGCCGGGCGGCCGCCAGACAGCACAGCTGAACACCACTCCCCCACGTCGATATCGGGGTGCTGCTCTGGGCTGTCTTCGATGCCGCGCCGGGCAAAATCCTGGTAATCGCGGTGCAGCGCCGCCGCGTCAACCGGCGCGCCATGGTAGGCCAGCCAGCGCGCCATCTGCTCCCAGGCCGGTCCGAAGCGCTCATCAATCTGCACGTCGATGAGCGTCTTATAAAGATCAAAGATCACCGCCGCCACGCCTGGCATACCGGCCTGCTAGTGGGTTAACAGCTCTCTTACGATCAGCGCCAGCCTGCCCAACGAGACCGGTTTGCTGATATAGCGGTTAGCGCCGGCGCGCAGGCACATCTCTTCGTCACCGGGCATCGCCAGCGCCGTGATCGCCACGATCGGCACCTCGGCCAGGTGGGCGTCGCCACAGGTGCGGATCTGGCGGATGGCCGTCATCCCATCCATCCCGGGCATCTGGATATCGGTCAGAATAATATCCGGCCTGGTCGGGCCGGCCAGCGCCGCCAGTTCCTTCCCGCTGCGCGCCTTGACCACATCGTACCCCTGCACCTGCAGGAAATCGGTCATGCTGGTCAGGATCACTTCGTCGTCATCGGCAAACAGCACCCGGGCCTTTGCCATGCCGGCAGCCACCGGGATTTCTCGCACTGCTTCAGCCGGGCGGGGCGGCTGGCTGTCATCCCCGGACCAGGGCAGCGAGATCGTAAAACGGCTGCCCTGCCCGAAGACGCTCTCCACGCTCACGCTGCCGCCGTGCAGTTCGGCCAGCTTGGCCACCATCGACAGACCCAACCCGGTGCCCGAATGCTGGCGCGCCAGGCTGCTGTCGAGCTGCGTGAACGGCTTGAACAGCTTGCCCAGGTTCTCCTCATGGATGCCGATGCCGTGATCCCAGACACACAGGTGGATCAACCGAGCGGCCTCTTTCCCCACCACTTCCAGCCCCAAAGCCCCACCCTCCGGGGTGAACTTGACCGCATTGCTGAGCAAGTTGACCAGCATCTGCTTCAGCCGGCGCGGGTCGGCCTGCACCAGCGCCGAGACTGGCTGTGAGGTGAACGAGACCCGCAGATGCTTCTGGTGCGCCATGCCTTTGGTCAGCTGCAGACTGGCCTGGCAGATCTCGCCCAACGCGCAGGGTTGGAGCTGCAAGTCCAGCCGGCCGGCTTCGATTTTTGACAGATCCAGGATATCGTTGATCAGATCCAGCAGGTGCCTGCCGGAGCCTTCGATGTTGCGCAGCGCGGCAAGCTGTTTCTCACTCAACGCGCCATAGGTTTGCAGCTGCAGCGCCTCGGCCAGACCCAGGATGCCGGTCAGCGGGGTGCGCAGTTCGTGGCTCATGCTGGCCAAAAACTCGTCTTTCAGCTTGGAGGCTTTCTCCAGTTCGGCGTTGGCTGCGCTCAGTTCGTCGCGGCTGGCGCGCAGCCAGCGCTCGCTTTCGCGCAGCGCGTCCTCAACCTGCTTGCGGCGGGTGATATCGACCAGCATCATCCGGTCGGCCACATAACGTCCATCCGCATCATACACCGGGCTGGCGTTGACCAGCGCCGGCAGCTGCGACCCATCCTTGCGTACCAGCTCCAATTCCAGGTCGCGCAGCTCGCCATGGGCGGCTTCCAACACCGCCGTATAGCGGGCTCGCGAAGCCTCACTGAGCAAATCCCAGATCCCCAGCCGGTCGACCACTTCTTCGCGGGTATACCCCAGCCAGGTCAATTCGGTGCGGTTGATCATCCGCACCACCCCGCTGCGGTCGGTGGTATGGTAACCGGATGGCGCATTGTCGTACAGGTCCTGCAGCTGGGCGGTGCGATCACGCACGCGCTGTTCCAACTCTTCGCTCAGCCGGCGGTACTTCTCTTCGCTGGCAGCCAACGCCAGTTGGGCCTGCTTGTTAGCGGTGATATCGCTGCTCACCCCCACCGTGCGCAGCAGGCGACCGGCGGCATCGCGCACCGGTGAGCTGCGCTCCCAGATCCAACGCAGGCCACCGTCGGGGTGCCAGTAGCGATATTCGAGGTTGGTCGGCGCCCCGGCGAGTTCGTTGGCCTGCGCCTGCTGCATCAGCGGCCAGTCATCCACATGGATCCGGCGGCGAAAGAGTTCCTTCGTTTCTTCGATGCGCTCGCGGCCCAGGCCATAGATTTTCTCAAAGGCCGGGCTAAAATATTCAATTTGCAGCGACGGGTCTTCCTTATCCCGATTCATCACCCAGAAGAATTCATCGATATTGCCGGCCAGCTGCTCGAAGCGCTCATTGGTCTGGCGCAGCTTCTCGCTCTCCTCGCGCAGGCGCTGACCGGCCAGCACCCGGTCGGTGATATCGCGCCCGTAAATCGCCAGCCGGTCGACCTTTCCCTGGCTGTCAAACAAGGGGTAAACGCTGTTCAACAGGTACCTGGACCCACGCTGGTCTTCAAACGCCACCGGCCCGCCTGTCTCCAGCACGCGCTCCACTTCTGCCCGCCGTCGCGCGCCCACTTCGGGTGGAATAAGGTCATAGAGATTTTGGCCAAGCGTTTCTTCGACGCTGCGCCCCAGGCGCTGGCAGCCGTAAGCATTAGCCTGCAAGACGATGCCCGACAGATCGATCAGGAAGACCGACTCCAGGGTGGCGTTCAGGATCGCCCGCAGGGTTTGCTCGCTCTCCTGCAGCCGGGTGGCGGCCAGGTGGCGGTCGGTGATGTCAATCGCCGTGCCGCTCATCCGCCAGCGCCCGGTGAGTGGATCAAGCAGCGGTTTCAGAACGCTTTCATACGTGCGCTGCTCAGCATCCGGCAGGCACACCCGGTAGATCAACCGGCCGGGTTGGTGATCTACCAGCGCCCTGGACTGCACCTCCAGCAGCGCCGCCCGGTCATCCGGGTGGATGCGCGCCAAGAACGCTTCCTGGCTGGGCGTACCCGGCTCAGGGTCAAAACCAAACAGGCTGAACATCTGGCGCGACCAGACCGGCGGGCCGGCCGGGTCATTCAGCTCCCAGCTGCCCATCCCGGAAACATCTTGCGCCAGTTCCAGGTTGGTCTGGGCCTCTCGCACCAGCGCTTCGGCCTTTTTTCGCTCGCGGATATCGCGAGTGATGCCGATCACCGTCAGGCGGCCATCTTTCATCACGATGTTGGTGGTCACTTCGGTGGGCACAATCGACCCATCTTTGCAAGGTTGATCCAATTCAATCGGCGCATCGGCGATCAGCTCGCCGGCCAGCACATGGGGGATGTTGACTTCCAACCGCCGGCGCACAATCTCGGCCGATTCCAGCGTCAGCGCCTCGCTCATCGGCTGCTTCAGCACTTCCTCGGGCGTGTAACCACGCAGCTTCTCCACCGACGGGCTGACATACGTGAAGCGCCCGTCCTGCAAGTCCAACACCCACACCACGTCGCTGCTCTTCTCTGCGATCAACTGGTAGCGGTCCATCACCCGGTGCAGTTCTGCCTCGACGCGCATCCGCTCCGATATATCCACCAAAGTGGTGAACACCTGGAACGGCTGCACTGCGCCCGGCTGAAACTCGGGGACGGCATGCACCAGAAGCCAGATGGTCTGTTCCAGATCGGGCTGGAAAACCCCCATCACCACCTGGTCAACCGGCCGGCCGGTGCGCAGAGCCACCATCACAGGATGCTCCTCGCCCGGGAACGGCGAGCCGTCTTCGTGAATCACCTGCCAGAGCGCGCCGGCGGCTTGGCGACCCTGCAGTTCGTCCAACGACAGGCCCAGCATGCGTTCGGCAGCCGGATTGGCATAGGTGATCTTTCCGGATGCATCATGGTATACCACCCCCAATGGCAAATGATTCATCAGGTTTGAGAACTGGCCGGGCGCCGGCCAATTGGCATCAGGCATCGAATTTCCTCACCAGGCCATTCGAAACACGGCCCGCCTTCAAATTGATTTAGAGCACAGGCTACTGGTCGGTCAAACCTGAAACTTTGGATACAGACTTTTTAACCTTGTACGAGCATCGGCAGTCGAGAACTGCCAGTGAACCTTAATAACCTCAGAGTTTCGTTGATCTTTCCAAGCCTTCACCTGTTGGATCAAGGTGTCTT
>JBJSYW010000229.1:0-3321 GCA_046089985.1 Chloroflexota bacterium | reverse complement strand
AGGGCCAGGAAGGCGCGCGCCCCCGAGTAGCCAGAGAGGAACTCCTGCTCGATCACCAGGCGGGCGTAGCGGTTGAACAGGATCTGCAAAATCAGGCGCTCGGCCGGGCCAAGCGCCAGGCCGGGCGGCGGCTCGATCTGCAGTTCCGGGTTGGCCGCCGGGGTGACCAGGCGCGGCAGCGCTCGAGCGCCGTGCGGGCGCACCACCAGCGCCAGTGCGCTCAGCCCGCCGCCGAACAGCAGGCTGAGCAGCCCGGTCAGCAGCGCCTGCGGACGGGTCAGCCCCAGGAAGGAGATCACCCGCACCTCCAGGCTGCGCGAGTAGAGCATCACCTGGCGCGGCCGGCCGGGCGTGCCGGGCAGCGGGCGCCAGTCCAGCTGCAGCGCCAGCGATAAGCGCTGGCGGCCGGCTTGCTCAGGGGTCAGCGACCAGCGCCACTCGGCTCGCCCATCGGACGGCAGGAACTGGGGTTGGTCGCCGCCCGGGCTGATGCTGAACCCCGGCCCATCCAGGCGCGCCAGCGCGAAAACCTCGAAGCCGGTTGGGCGCGGCGTCTGCACGGTCTGGGTCAGGCTGGTGTGATCGGGAAACTCGGTCACCAGCGTGTAACCCTGGGCGGCGGGGATCAGCAGCAGGTGGACGGTGTCTGATTCGCCCAGGCGCATGCGGCTGGGAAATTCGACCTGCACCAGGCGCGCCTCCGTGTCTGTAGGGGGCGCAGCGGATGGGGCGGGGGTCGGGACAGTGACCGGGACGGCGCTGACTGGCGGCAGGGCTGCGCCGGTTTGGGTGGGTGCGGCGGCTTCTGCGGCGGGCGCGCTGGTGGGCGGGGGAGCCAGGGTGGGTGGGCCGCCGGCGGCATTGGCGGCCTGGGTTGGCGCAGCGGTCGCAGTGGAAACCACCGGCGCGGCGGGAGCAAGCGCGCCGCTGTCCTGCCCGGCGGGGGTAGCGGGTAGAACCGGCGCCGCCGATTCGGTCGGCGCTGCCGGTTCGGTCGGCGCTGCCGGTTCGGCCGGCGCCTGGGTAGCCGCCGGCGCTTCCGCCGCCGCCGGCGCTTCGGTCGATTCCGGGCGGCCGGTCTGGCCCACGGATGGCGCCGGCGCGGCGGACCCGGCGCTGTTCTGGCCCTCTTTTTGGGTGTCGCCGGTCTGCTGCACCGCCTGCTCGGGCGCGCGGCTGCCGGACTGGCCCGGCGCACAGGCGGCCAGCGCTGCCAGCAGCAGGCAGCTCAGCAAGACCATGATCAGGCGGGCGCACCGGGTGGTTTTCATTCCATCATGGGGGAGCGAACAGGGTCGGCGGCAGGGTGGCTGTCAGCCGGGCGGTCTCGATTGGCCAGCCGGCGTACCCCAGGGCCAGCAGCCCGCCGGCGATCAGCAGCAGGCCGGCTAGCAGCACCAGGCTGCGTGTGCGGCGCGTCACGGCTGCCTCCATCCGACGCCAGCCGGGCGGCGGCGCTCGGTTGGCGCTCCAAGCCCCCTGGTGAAGCAGTCTTTCATTGGTCTGCCTGCCTTTCGCTTTCTAAGGTGGCTGCGTGGTTGCCCTTAAGGGCTGCACCTGTATGATACAATCAAACCGCCGTCCGGTCAACCGCCGTCCGGTCAACCGGCGTCCGGTGCACCGGCGTCCGGTGCACCGGCCCAGCAGGCCGGGGCCAGGCGAGCGCGCTGGATTTGCTGCAGCCGTGCGCACCCCCTGGACGTACGCCGCGCCTGAGAAGTTCCGCATGCGCCGGGGCCGGTTGAGGAGAGCATGATGAGCGCCTGGGACGAATACCCTGAAACCTATCGCCACAGCGAAGTCCAGCAGATTACACGCGCCATCTGCACCGGCGAGTGCGCCGCGCTGCTGGGGTTGAGCGGCTCGGGCAAGAGCAACCTGGTGGGGTTCCTGGCGAACCGGGTGACGCTGCCGGCGGCCTGCCCGCGCCTGGCGCCGGTGGATTGCAACCGCCTGCCCGAGCCGAGCCCGGCGGCCTTTTGGGCGCTGCTCGTCCGGGCGCTGGAGCGGCTGGACCCGCCTCTGCCGGGCGCAGCCGGCGAGGTCGACGGTGGGCCAAGCCCGCTCGATGCGCTGGAGCGCCTGCTGGAGCAGCGCCTGCAGGGCGGGCGGGGCGTGTGCCTGCTGTTGGACCGCTTCGATGCGCTGTATGACCTGCCCGGCTTCCGGGCGTTGGCCGGCAATCTGCGCGCCCTGCGCGACCGATTCAAATACCGCCTGACCTACCTCACCGCCGCCCGCCGTCCGCTGGACCCCACCACCGAGCTGGCCGAGCTGTTCTTCGGCTGCACCGTCTGGTTGGGGCCGCTCTCGCCGGAGGATGCGGCCTGGAGCGCCCGGCGCGATCTGCAGCGCTATGGAACGCAGGGGAGCGAAGCGAACCTGGCCCGGCTGGTCGAACTGTCCTGGGGCTACCCGTCGCTGCTGCGCGGCGCCTGCGAGGCGTTTGCAGCGGGGGCCGAGCTGAGTGTGACCGGCCTGGGCGGGCACCCGGCAGTGGCGCGCCGGGCAGCCGAGTTCTGGTCTGACCGGCCCGGTGTGCAGCTGGTGCAGGTCAGCCGGCTGGAGGGGCATCCCTGGCTGGCGCGGCCGGCGGCCGCGGCGGTTGGTCAAAACCCTGGCCCCCCGGCGGATGGCCCGGCCTATGATCCGGCGCGCCTGACGGCCAAGGAGCACCTGCTGCTGCAGTATATGCAAGCCCATGCCGGACAGGTGTGCGAAAAAGACGCCCTGGTGCAGGCCATCTGGCCGGAAGACGTGATCTTTGAGCAAGGCGTGCGCGACGAGAGCCTGGCCCAGCTGGTGCGCCGGCTGCGGGTCAAGATCGAGCGCGACCCGGCTGCGCCGCAGTTCATCCACACCGTGCCCGGGCGCGGCTACCTGTTTCGGCTGGAGTGACCTATGACCCGCATCGCCGATGTGCGCGCCGCCAATCGGACGCATGGCGCGCTGGTGGTTGAAGATTACCGCGGCCTGGAGCTGCCCGCCGCCCATACCGCACTGGGGCGCTCTGTGGGCCCGGCCGCGCAGGCCGCGCTGGCAGCCCGGCTGGAGCAAAGCACGCCGGAAAAGCTGGCCCGGCAGCTGCGCCAGGCGCGCGCCTGCCTGGACCACCTGTCCGGCGTCGCCGGCTCGGCGCAGATCGCGCCGCTGCTGCGGGCAGCGGTTAACGATTACCTGGCCTGCCTGGCGGGCTGGGCCGAGGGGGCCGGGCTGGCGGCGTTTGACCACCCGGCGCTGACCGGCCTGCTGATCGGCGCGCCGTCCAGCGCGCCGGACGGCCTGGCGCTGGCGATGCTGCTGCAGCACGACAACACCGGC
>JBJSYW010000228.1:0-2591 GCA_046089985.1 Chloroflexota bacterium | reverse complement strand
CGCGGCACGCGGCCTTCAGGAACGCGTCCGGCGTCTGCCGCGAGATCTGGATGTTGTTGCTGGGCTGGAGGATGTGCATCTCGTCGATGACCTCCAGGAGCAGGAACGAAACCTCGTTCGACGCGTCGTGCCCGTCGCGGTCCACTCCCGCCAGGTTGATGTTCGCGAAGTCGGTGTAGGTGCCGCTCTCGGCGGCGGTAACGCCCACCTTGGGCGGGGCGGGCTGGTTGTTGAACTTGATCCAGAAGCACTGCAGCAGCTCTTCGGCCTGCGAGCGCAACAGCCTGCCCTCAGCCAGGCCGCGGGTGTAGAACGGGGCCAGGTGATGGTCCAGGTGACCGGGGCAGAAGGCGTCCCAGGTGTTCAACTCGGTGGTCACGCCCAGGTGCACAAACCAGTAATACTGCAGCGCCTCCCAGAAGCTGCGCGGCACATGGGCCGGGACGCGCCGGCACACCTCGGCGATGCGCTGCAGCTCGGCGCGGCGGGCCGGGCTGGTCTCCGTCTCAGCCATGCGCAGGGCCAGTTCGGCGTGCCGCTCTCCAAAGCGGATTAACGCCCCGGCGGCGACATCCATCGCCTGCAGTTCCTCCCGCCGGGCATACGCCTGCGGGTCGTGCAGGTAGTCCAGCCGCTCGATGCGGCTGCGGATCTGCTGCTGGAAATCGAGCATGCCGCGGGTGTAGATCTTGTCGTCAAGCACCGTGTGGCCCGGGGCGCGCTGTTCCATGAACTCAGTGAAAATGCCGGCTTCGTAGGCCGCCAGCCACTCCGGCGACATGCTGGAGAACAGCAGGTCGCGCATCGAAGCGCCCTGCCAGAAGGGGATCACCCGCTCGGCGTAGGCCTGGCGGCCGGCCGGGCTGACCGCAAAGGGGATCTTCGGGCGCGCATCGAGGATCTCCAGGTCTTGCAGCGAATGGCAGCACAGTTCGGGATAGGTGGGGGTGGCCTTGGGGGCGGGGCCTTTTTCGCCGACGATCAGTTCATCCTCACCGATATAGATCGTCTTGTGCTCCATCAGGTAGGCGAAGGACTGCGCCCGCTGCAGCGGGATCGACACAGCCCCCAGCCCGCGGCTGCGCTCGGCCTGGGATTGGTAGAATTCGGTCATCAGTTCCGCCCGCTCGGTCGAGAGCGTGGGCTGGGCTTCCAGGCTGCGCCGGCGCAGGCGGGCCACACGTTCGGTTACACTCATTGCTCAACCTCCAATTTGCACGTTCAAGGCGTAAGTTTTAAAAATACCGGCGATCTCCGGCAGTTTTTCAACGGCATAGGACGGCATCCCGGCCAGCGGGTCGGGCATACCCAGCGCTTCGTACTTCGGCCCGGCGCTGTTGTGATATGGCAGCAGGTCCACCTGCAGCACGCCGGGCAGGCTTGCCGCCAGCCGGGCGGCGGCGTGCAGATTGTCCGGGTCATCGTTGATGCCCGGCGCCAGCGGCAGCCGCAGGCGGATGGCAGCGCCCGCCGCGCTCAGGCGGGCCAGGTTCTCCAGGATGCGCGTGTTGGCGCGCCCGGTGGCCTGGCGGTGACGCTGCGGATCGACCAGCTTCAGGTCATACAGGAACAGGTCCACCAGCGGTAGGACGGCTTGCAAGATTGGCCAGGGGGCCTCGCCGCAGGTATCCAGCACGCTGTGCAGCCCGGCGGCCCGGGCGGCCTGCAGCAGCGCCAGCAGGAAGCGCGGTTGGGCCAGCGGCTCCCCGCCGGTGAAGGTCACCCCGCCGCCTGATTCGATGTAAAACGAGCGGTCGCTTAAGACTGCCTCCAGCACCTCTTCGACGGTGTAGACCCGGCCGACGATCTGCCGCCCGTCGCCGTAGCAGGCGGCGCAGCACTCGCCGCACAGGCTGCACTTCTCGCGATCGGTGAGCGGGATGTAGACCCCGGCGCGGGCGCTGCCCGGGGCGACCGCCCCCTGCGGGCAGACGTCGATGCACGCGCCGCAGCCAAAGCAGCGTCCGGCGCGCAGCGCCAGCTGCGGGCCAAACGCCTGGCTCTCCGGGTTGTGACACCACAGGCAGCGCAGCGGGCAGCCCTTGAAGAAGACCGCCGTGCGGATCCCCGGGCCGTCGTGGATCGAAAAATGACGGATATCGAACAGCGTTCCGGTGGGAGGCGTGCGGAGCTTTGGCATTCCGGCGGCGTGTCCCCGTTCAGCTGCGGCGGGCGACCAGCGCCAGGTTGGGGCTGCTGGTCGGGTCGAACGGCTCGCCCGACAGGCTGCCGTACAGGCGGATCTCGCTGAAGCCGGCCTGCGCCAGATGCGGCAGCAGATCGTCGCGGCGCTGCGGCCACAGGCGCGTGCTGCCGGGCTGCTGCTGCCAGGCGCCATCCCCGGTGCGCGACAGGCGCAGCACGTTGAAGGTGATCAGCCCATCCGGCTCAAAGTCATAGAAACGCACAAACAACCACTCGCGCTCGCCGGCGCGGTGCGCCTCCGGCCCCATCCAGCGCTGGCGCTGGGCCAGCACCTGGTCGAAGTTGCGGTTCTGGATCAGCAGCAGACCGCCCGGGCGCAGGCAGGCCCGGAAATCAGCCAGCGCAGCCGCCAGGCCGCCCGGCTCCAGCACGTGCGGCAGCGAATT
>JBJSYW010000227.1:0-5594 GCA_046089985.1 Chloroflexota bacterium | reverse complement strand
GCCTCGGCGGCCTGCACCTGGGCCTGCGCGGCCTCTAGCTCGCCTTGCTCTGCCAGCAGCAGCCCCAGGGCAGACCGCGCCCGCACTTGCAGCGCCGGCGAACCGCACACAGCGGCTGCTTCCGCCGCCTGGCGGCTGCAGTCCAGCCCGCGTGCCAGGTCGCCGCGCTCCCACAGGTGCAGCGCCAGGCAGCACTGCGCCCGGGCCTGTCCAGCCGCGTCGCCGCGGCCGGCGGCCTGTGCGGCCAGGTCTGCCCAAACGGCCTGCGCGCCGGCTGCATCACCCAGGCGTTGGCGGCTCTCTGCCAACCCCAGCTGCATCGCCTGGACGGCTTCCCAGGGCACGCCCGCCTGCGCCAGCGCTTGGGTATAGGCTTCCACGGCGCGGGCGTGCTCGGCGCCCAGGCGGGCCCGCTCGGCCTCCTGCTGGATCGTCTTCCAGGCGGCGGATTTGCGCTTAGCCATCATCGCCACCCGCCGCGGATGGGACCATTGAACACGTGAAAGACGTTCACCGGATGGCGCTTGCCTTTGAGCGTCACCGCGCCGCAGGCCTCCACCGGCAGCGCCGCATCCAGGGAGCGGCGGGTGCTCTCATCGATCAGCAGCGCTCGCCCGGCCGTCTCGGTATAGGCCCGCAGCCGGGCGGCCTGGTTGACCGTGTCGCCGATGCAGGTGTAGATGGCGCGCTGCTCGGTGCCGGTATAACCCGAGACCATCTGGCCGGTGGCGATGCCGATACCCAGCTGGATCGGCGTCTGGCCCTGGGCGGCGCGCTGCTGGTTGAACTGCCCGGCCAGGTCGAGCATCTCCAGCCCGCACAGCACCGCGCACTGCGCCTGGTCGACCAGCGGGGCCGGCGCGCCGAACAGGGCCATGATCCCATCGCCCATGATCTGGCTGATGCTGCCGCCGTACTGCTGGATGGCGTCGAACATCAGCAGATCGTACTCGTTCAACAGCTGGATGGTGACCGCCGGCGGCTGCCCGGCTGCCAGCCCGGCAAAGCCCTGGATGTTGGCGAACAGCACCGTCGCTTCGATCAGCATCCCATCCAGGGAGATGCCGCGCGCCAGCAGATCTTCGGCCGCCTCGCTGGCGGTGAACTTGCGCACCAGCTCGCGCTGAGCGTCGCGCAGGCGCTTCTTCTCCAGGCTGGAGCAGATGCGCGCCTGCAGCAGCACCGGGTTGGGCGGCTTAAACAGATAATCCTCGGCGCCCATCTGGATGCAGCGCGCCACGCTGGCGATATCGCTGACCGCCGAGATCATCACCACCGGGATGTAGCGCAGGGCCGGATCGGCGGTGATCGCCTCCAGCACCTGGAAGCCGTCCATCTCCGGCATCTCGATATCCAGCAGCACCAGGTCAAAACAGCCGGCGCGCAGCAGTTCCAGACCGCGCCGCCCGTTCTCGACGCCGGTCACGCTGTGGCCCTGCAGCTCCAGGGCGTGAGCCAGCAGCAGGCGCATGACGCGATTGTCGTCGATTAACAGCAGGCGGCCGGGTGCGCCGGCGGGGAGGGATGGCAGGGTGGACGGCAGATCGCTCATGCCGCGCACTCCTGCCGGTCAGGCGGGTCGGGCAGCAGGACGCCCACCTTGCGGCCCAACTGGTATTCGGCCGGCTCGCCGTCCAGCCGGCTGTGAGTGGCCGCGTCGATCAGGATGCGGAACCTGGCGGTCTTGGTGGCGCTCTCCAGCCAGGCGGCCCGGTCGACCGTCTCACCCAGGCAGGTGTAGGTGGCGCGGCGCAGGGTGCCGGTATAGCCGGCGATCACCGGCCCGCTGGCGATGCCCACGCCGATGCGCAGCTGCACCTGCCCCAGGCGGGCCTGCTGGCGGTCAAACACTTCGATGCGCTCGATCATCTCCAGCCCGCTGAGCACGGCGCGGGCGGCGGCGCGTTCCAGCGGGGCCGGCGCGCCGAACAGCGCCAGGATTCCATCGCCCAGGATCTGGTTGACCACCCCACCGTGGCGGTTGATGGCCGCGAACATCTGGCGGTAATAGGCTTTAAGCAGCTCGATCGTGGCGGTGGGGGGCAGCGCCTCGGCGAGGGTGGTGAAACTGCGGATATCGACGAACAGCACCGAAGCCTGCAGCAGCTGCCCACCCAGCGAGAAACCGCGCGCCAGCAGGTCGTCGGCCACTTTGCCGGAGGCCAGCTTGCGGATCAGCTCGCGCTGCCGGTCGCGCAGGCGCTTTTTCTCCAGGCTGGATGATACCCGCGCTTGCAGCAGCACCGGGTTGGGCGGTTTGAGCAGGTAGTCCTCCGCGCCCAGCTGGATGCAGCGCGCCACCCCGTCCACTTCTTCCAGCGATGAGACCATCACCACCGGGATCTCGCGCAGGGCCGGGTCGGCGGTGATCTGCTGCAGCGCCTGGTAGCCGTCCATCTCCGGCATCTCGATATCCAGCAGCACCAGATCGAAGCGTTGGGCGCGCAGCAGGTCCAGTCCCTGCCGGCCGTTCTCGGCGCTGGTCACGCTGTGGCCCAACTGTTCCAGGCCGCGGCGCAGCAGCAGGCGCATCACCTGGTTGTCATCGATCACCAGCAGGCGGCCGGGGGCGGGCGAGCTGTTCATGCGCGCCCATCCCGTTCAAGCGCCGCCCGTTCCAGTGCGGCTGCCAGGTCGGGGACGCGCACCGGCTTGCTAATGTAATCGTCCATCCCGGCCTGCAGGCACATCTCGCGGTCGCCCTGCATGGCGTTGGCGGTCATGGCGATCAGGCGGGGGCGGTTTTCCCGGCCCCAGCGGGCGCAGATGCGCCGGGCGGCTTCCAGCCCGTCCAGCTCGGGCATCTGCACATCCATCAGGATCACGTCATAAGGCTGGCGCTCGACGGCCTGGATCGCTTCCAACCCGTTGGCGGCCAGGTCCACCCGGTAGCCCATCTGGCCCAGCAGGTGCACTGCCAGCTTCTGGTTGAACAGGTTGTCCTCGGCCAGCAGGATTTGCAGCGGGCAGCGCTCGGCCAGGTGTGCATCGATCAGCGGCACAGGTGGGGTGAGGCGCGGCCCGCCGGCTGCCGCTGCGCCGGTTTGCGCGCCGCCGGCGATGGTTGCGCCGCCGGCGATGGCTGCGCCGCCGGCGATTGGCGCTTCAAGCTCGCCGAAGATGCCCGCCAGCAGGTTCAACAGCGCCGACTGTTTGATCGGTTTGACCAGGCGGGCCGCCCAGTCGAGCGGCTCATCCTGCGGATCGGGGCCGCCCAGCGACGAGAGCAGCACCAGCGGCAGCGCCGGGCGCAGCCGGCGCGCTTCCCGGCCCAGCGCCACGCCGTTCATCTGCGGCATATTCAGGTCAAAGATCGCCAGGTCGAACGGGTCGCCGCGCTGCAGCCAGGCCAGCGCCTCGGCCGGCAAAGCGGTTTCGCTGGCAAGCATACCCCAGTCACGCGTTTGCAGGATCAGGATGCGCCGGTTGGTGGGGTTGTCGTCGACAATTAGCACCCGCCGCCCGGCCAGGTTGAGCTGAGCGCCGCCCAGGTGGGTGGACTGGGCCAGGTCGCTCGGCTCGGCCCGGATGGTAAAGTGGAAGGTGGACCCCTGGCCCGGTGCGCTTTCCACCCAGATCCTGCCGCCCATGATATCCACCAGGCGTTTGCAGATTGCCAGGCCCAGCCCGGTGCCGCCGTGTTTGCGGGCGGTGGATGAATCGACCTGGCTGAACGACTGGAACAGGCGCTCGATCCCCTCGGATGAGATGCCGATGCCGGTGTCGCGCACCTGGAAGTGCAGCAGCGCTTCGCCGGCGGGGCTGCCGGCCAGGCTGGCGCTCAATACCACTTCGCCGTGCTCGGTGAACTTGATCGCGTTGTGCACCAGGTTGGTCAGCACCTGGCGCAGGCGGGCCACGTCGCCGGTCACCGCCGGCGGCGTGCCCGGCTCGATCACCAGCGCCAGGTCCAGCTTTTTCTCGGCCGCCTGGCTGCGCAGCAGATCGATCACGCTCTCCAGGCAGTCACGCAGGATAAAGGGGGTCGCTTCCAGTTCCAGCTTGCCGGCCTCGATCTTTGAGAAGTCCAGGATATCGTTGATGATCCCCAGCAGCGCGTCGCCGCTGGTGCGGATGATCTCGGCGAACTCCAATTGCTGCGCGGTCAGCGGGGTGTTCAGCAGCAGCCCGCTCATGCCAATGATGGCGTTCATCGGGGTGCGGATCTCGTGGCTCATGGTAGCCAGGAAGGCGCTCTTGGCCTGCGTAGCCGCCTCGGCCTGGGTGATGGCAGCCTGCAGCTCGACGGTGCGCTCGGCCACTTTCTGTTCCAGGGTTTCGTTTTGCTTTTCCAACTGCGCCTGGGCAGCCAGCAGCTGGCTGTGAGCGCCGCGCGCCAGGTCGATCTGGCGCACCAGGAAGCGGTTGAACAGGACCAGCAGCGCCATGACGATCGCCAGCAGCATCGCGCTGCTGCCGGCCTCGGTGATCCAATCGACCAGGCGGGTGGAGTTCTCGGTGAGCACCAGCCAGGGCTGCAGGGCGCCCTGCTCAGCCAGCACGGCGAAGACGGCCAGGATCAGCCCGCTGAACACCGCCAGGATCATCCCAAAGCGGGCGCCTATCAGGATCAGGGCCAGGATCGGCAGCACCAGCAGAAAATCGCGCCCGCTGCCGGCCAGCCCGCCGCGCGCCAGGGCCACCACACCCGCCAGGTAGCCGATCAGCAGCAGGCCAAAGCCGCGGATGCGGCTGTCCAGGCCGCGCCAGGCTGCCAGCAGGATCACCGCCAGCAGCAGGCCCAGGAAGAAGGCGAAGGCGGCCGGCTGGTCGCGCCGGGTGAAGGTGTTATACAGCACCACCAGCACCACCGGCGCCCCGGCTGCGGCGGTGATCGCCAGGAACCCGTCCAGGATGCGCGTGCGCCACCGCTGGAGTACGGCTTCCGTTTCGCGACTGGTGAGATGTGACATGGTTCCCCTTTCGCGGCCGGCAGTCAGCCGGCGGAGAGCGACCCGGCGGCGGCCTGCGCCAGCAGCTGCGCCGCACGCTGCCCGGCCGCCGGCCAGTTCAAGCGCGCCTGGTAAGCCTGCACGGCCGCCAGGCTCATCGCCTGGTAGCGCGGCGGGTCGTCAAGCAGGCGGCCGATGGCTGCGGCATAGGCTTCGGCCCCGGCAGCCGGCGGAAACAGGCAGCCGTTTCCGCCGGCCTCGATAATGGTCGGGATGCCGCCGATGGCGCTGGCCAGGCAGGGCACGCCGTAGGCGCACGCTTCGGCCAGCACCAGGCCGAAGGCTTCATTGCGGGTGGGCAGCAGCAGGAAGTGCGATCTGGCGTACAGGCGCTGCAGCAGGTCGCGTCCGGCTGGGGTGTGCTTGGAGATGTAGCCGTAGACCGTGGCGCAGGCGGGCAGCGGGCCGGTCGGGCGGCAGCCGGCGATCGCCAGCTCCACATGCCGGCCCTGGCGCTCCAGGGCTTCGGCGGCGGCGGCAGCCAGCGGCCCGCCTTTGCGCTCCCAGTTGGTGCCGATAAACAGCAGCCGGCAGACATCCGTTGGGCGCTCTGCCCGCCAGGCGGCGGCCTGCTCTGGCGTGGGGGCCTGCTCCAGGTTGGCTCCGAACGGGACCACGTGCACCTTGCGCGGGTCGGCGCAG
>JBJSYW010000226.1:0-5498 GCA_046089985.1 Chloroflexota bacterium | reverse complement strand
TCATTGACACGCTGGCCATCCCGGAGGAAACGTACCAGATCCGTGAGTTTATCGAACGCGAGCTGGCTGTGCCGGTGCGCTATGTGATCGACACCCACAGCCATGCCGACCATGCCTGGGGCAACTGCTTCTTCCCCGGCGCCACGATCGTGGCCCATCCGCTGGCGCGCCAAAACCTGGAGACCAAGGGGCGCACTTCGCTGGAAGACGCGCGGCGCAGCAACCCGGTCTTCCGCAACGTCAAGCTGGTGCTGCCGCACGTCACCTTTCACGAGGGCGAGTTGAACCTGCGGGTGGGCAAGAAGACCCTGACCCTGTTCCCGCTGCCTGGTCACAGTTCGGATAACATCGGGGTGATGGTGGAAGAGGACCGGGTGCTGTTCACCGGCGACGCGGCCATGCCGCTGCCCTATATCGTCGACGGCGATGTGGACGAACTGGTGGGCTCCTTGAAAAAGATCAGCCGCATGGGCCTGGAGAACATCGTCCAGGGCCACGGCGATATCATCCTGCGCGGCGAGATCGATAATTTCATCAAAGACAACCTGAGCTACCTGTCGAACATCCGCAAGGTGGTGCGCAAGGCCGGGCGGCGCAAGTATCCCCAGGAAGTGCTTGACGAGGCCACCGTGGAAAGCTGCGGCAAGAGCCGGGTGCTGATCGGCGGGTTGGCTGCCGAACTGCACCGGCGCAACTTGCGGGCGCTCTACCGCCAAATCTACGGTGAGCTGCCCGCTTCGCTGCCCGATGATGAAGATTACGAAGAAGAAGAGGACTACGACGACGAAGAATAGCCGTCAGGCCTGCTTTTTCGCTCGCCAGCCGACCAACCGCTCGCGGCCCTGGATCAGGCGCTGAATGTTGGGGCGCAGCGCCCACACCAGCAGCGCTTCGCTGATGACGCCGTAGAAAACGTATTGCCAGGGCGCCAGCCCGTGATAGGCCCGGTAGGCGAACAGGACGATTGAGGTGACCGGTGCGCTCATCGTAGCCAGCGAGGCGTAGCCCACGCCGAACAGGAACGCCACCCCCACCGGGATGGTGAACAGCAGGCTGGGCAGCCATAGCCCGGCGGCCCCACCCACCGCGGTGGCCCCGCCGGCCCCGCCGCGCAGGCGCAGCCGGCCCTGCGGGTCGCGCTCAGCCAGGAAGACCGAGTAGTTGTGGCCCAGGATCGCCGCCGCCGGCGCCAGCACGTGCAGCCACGGTAGCCCGGGCAGCAGGCGCTGCGCCGCCCAGGCGCTGCACGCGCCCTTGGCGATATCCATCAGCGCGGTAGCCAGCCCGGCCCAGAACCCGGCGGCGCGCATGGCGTTGGTGCCGCCGGTGCGCCCGCTCTCCACCTGGCGCAGGTCTTTGCCGCTCACCAGGCGCACGATGATTAACCCGAAGGGCACCGCGCCCAGCAGGTACGAAGCCAGCAGGAGGGCGGCCCCCGGCAAGAGTTGGCTCAATTCCATAGTTGTGGGATCAGGCAGCGGTTTTCTTAGCGAAGATGCCCACCCGGCGCTCGGTGCCTTCCACCAGGCGCTTGATGTTTGGGCGCAGGGCCCAGATCACCAGCAGCATGGTCAGGATGCCATAGATGCCGTATTCCCAGGGCGCCCCGGCGGTGGAGGCGCGCACGAAGAAAACCGCCACAATCGCCAGCGCGGCGGCGATCGACGCCAGGGAAGCATACCCGACGATAAACACGAAGATGATCACGATCGGGATGACGATCAGCGCCACCGGGGTCCAGAATGCCATCGCCGCGCCCACGTTCGGCCCGGTGCCGGCCCCAGCCGACAGCTTGCGGGTCCACAGGTACAGCCAGAGCGACCAGTTATGACCCGCCACCGCGGCGAACCCGCACAGCACCTGCACCCAGATCAGGTCAGGGGTGAGCAGGCGCGCCAGCGAAACGGCCAGGAAACCTTTACCGAAGTCGGCCAGGCCGGTCAGCACACCCATCCACACCCCACCGGCGCGCATCGCGTTTGTGCCCCCCGTCCGCCCGCTGCCGACGCGGGTGATGTCCTGGTGTTTGAGCAGCTTCAGGAAGATGTACCCCATCGGCAGCGAACCGAGCAGGTACCCCACCAGGATAAGCGCACCACTCAACAACACCTGTTCTAGACTCATGCGAATTTTCCTCCGAAAAGATTCTTATGCCTTGCGATGCAGCACTGCATACAGCACACTATTTTAACCCAGGAGCGCGGCGGAAGTTGCACTGTTTTGCTCGATTTGGGCTGATTTTCAGGCAAATGCCCGGCATTTGCCCGGCGTCTGCCGCACAATCGGCGCAAAACTTCCCGGCTGCCTGCCGCAGCAGGGGCCGTTTGGCGTCCGGCCCGCCTCAGATGCCGTGCAGCTCCACTTCCCAGGCCTGCCCGCCGCGCAGGCAGTGCCCGCTCAAACGCCACTCGCCGCTTGCCCCGGACCAGATCAAATATACCACTTCCGGGTAGAAGGCCTCCGCCAGGTCGGCAGCCGATGGACCGTCCGGGCCGCGCGGGTGTGAGTGATAGATCGCCACCAGTTCCAGCCCCTGGGCTTCCAGCTGCTCGAAGGCGGCCAACTGTTCGAGCGGGTCCAGGCGATAGCGCAGCGGGCTGTTCAGGCTGTTCTGCAGCGGGAGGACCACCCGGGCGGTGTACACCGGGCCATGCACCTCCCCGCCCAATACACCGCACGCCTCGACCGGGGCGCGGGCGGCTGCGTCGGCGCGCATCGTCTGGCGCAGTCCGGCGGGCAGCAGCAGGCGCTGCGGCTCGGGCCGGGCGTCTGCGGTCAGCGCATCCATACCGCCGCCCCCAGGATGATCAGCAGCACCACCACCGGTTCCAGCAGCGCCTGGCGCAGCGGTTCGCCCTCGGCCAGGTTGCCCAGCAGGGCGGTTAGAGCATAGGCTGGGCCAAGCAGCGCCAGCCCAAACGAGACCGGGGTGACCGGCCAGTAGTGCAGCCCGGCGGCCAACTGCACGGTTACCAGCAGCACCAGACCGGCTTCGAACGGTGACCAGCGCTGTGGGAAGCGCAGCCGCAGGGCGCGCAGGCTGAGCAGACCGCAGGCCAGCGCTACGGCGGGCAGCAGTTGGAACAGGCGCAGCCCGGCGAAACGCAGCCCGGCGGCCAGCACCAGGAACAGGGTGAACGAAACCGCCGTCAGCCCGGCGGCTGCCAGCGGGCGGCGGTCATCCTGGTAGTCGACGGTGATGTACTCGGCCACCATCACCAGGATCAGCAGCAGGCCGCTGAGCGAGAACGCCAGCCACCAGAACGGCTGGATCGCCATCTGGGAAAGCGGCAGGCTGACGGCCCAGGCGGTCAGCGCCGGCAGCAGCAGGTGCTCCAGCGGGCTGCGCCGCCCCAGCCCCGGGTGATCACGCACCAGCCAGGCGGTGCCGCTGGCGGTCAGCCCGGCTACCAGGAAGGCGATGATCGTCTCGACATCGATCTCGACCGCCAGGTATACCCCGGGCAGCTGAGCGGCCAGCTGCAGACCGGGCAGATCGATAAAGCGCGCCACGGCGTAAGCCAGCAGCACGCTGGCCGAGAGCAGGCTCAGGCGCTCTGCGCCCGGCAGCCGCCGGTGGCTTTCAAGCTCTTGCATGCCCGTATTGTACCGTGTTTATTCGCGGTTGACAGTTTCCCCCATCTAGCGTATAAGATCGATATGCGCATCGGGATGATGGCCGACCTGTATAAACCGCACGTCAGCGGGGTGACCAACTATATCTCCCTCAATAAGAAGCGCCTGGAGCAGCAGGGCCACCAGGTGTATGTCTTTACCTTCACAGGCGACGATTACCAGGACGATGAAGCGCGGGTGATGCGCTCGCCGGGGCTGCCGCTGGGCGCTACCGGGGCGACCTTCAGCCTGCGCTACACCAAGGCGGCACGTGAGCTGCTGCAGACGATGGATGTGGCGCACGTCCATCACCCCTTCCTGAGCGGCCCGCTGGCCCTGCTGTACTGCAAGCCGCGCGGCATCCCGATTATCTTCACCAACCACACCCGCTATGATCTGTACGCCCAGGCCTACCTGCCCGGCGTGCCCGAGGCAGTCGGCCTGGCGGCGCTGCAGGCTTACCTGCCCAGCTTCTGCCGCTCGTGCGACCTGGTGATCTCGCCTTCTCCGGGTGTGCGCGATGTGCTGGTGCGCCTGGGGGTGGATGCGCCGATCGAAGTGGCCCCCAACGGGGTGGACCTGGCTCCGTTCAACGACGCCTGTGCTGCGATTGACCGGGCAACCCTGGGCCTGGCTGAGGATGACGTGGTCTTGCTGTACGTCGGCCGGTTGGGGCCGGAGAAGAACCTGGCTTTCCTGCTGCGCTCGTTTGCCGGTGCGTTTCAGGCGTACGACCACCTGCGCCTGGTATTGATTGGCGGCGGGCCGGAGCGCGCCAACCTGGAAGACCAGGTGCAGCGCTCGGGATTGACCGATGCGGTGCGCCTGCTGGGGCTGATCCCCTACGAAGAGATCCCGGGCTACATGGCGATGGCGGACGCATTCGCGACCGCCTCGGTGACCGAGGTGCACCCGCTGACGGTGATCGAGGCGATGGCAGCCGGCCTGCCGGTGCTGGGCATCCAGTCACCCGGGGTGGGCGATATGATTGAGGACGGACGCACCGGCTACCTGGCGCCGGAGGAAGATATGGCGATGTTCACCGCCAAGATGGTGCGCATGGCAATCGACGAGCCGAGCCGGCGTGAGATGGGCAGCCAGGCGCGCCAGGAGGCGCAGCGTTACTCGATCGAGAACACCACCCGCACCATGCTGGGCTATTACCGGCAGGTGGTGCAGCAGTCGGCCGGGCGCAAGCGCGGCTGGCGCGTGCAGCTGGACCGCTGGTTGGACCGTTTCCGCGCATGAAGACCGCCCGCCAGCGCCTGGGCCAATGGGGCGAGCAGGCCGCCGCAGCCTACCTGGCCGGGCTGGGCTATACCCTGCTGGCGAGCAACGCCCGCTCGCGCTACGGCGAGTTGGACCTGGTGGCGCTGGCCCCGGACGGTTCGGCGACGGTCTTTGTAGAAGTCAAGACCCGCCGCAGCCTGGCCTATGGGCTGCCCGAAGCCTCCGTCACCCCGGTCAAGCAGGCGCACCTGTTGGCGGCCTCCGCCGCCTACCTGCAAGCCCATCCGGAGCTGCCCGGCAGCTGCCGCATAGACGTGATCGCCATCCTGCGCCGCCCGGGCGGGCAGGCGCCCGAGATCGTGCATTTTGAGAACGCGGTCGGCGCCGGCTGACCAGCGGTATTGCCCCTGCCACCTTCTTGCTGATGACGCTGCCCCCGCTCCCTCCCGCCCACTCCGCTGAAGCCGGCGCCCGCCTGCGCCTGGTGGTGATCGTCGGTCCCACTGCAGTGGGCAAGACCGAGATCGCCCTGCAGCTGGCCGAGCGGCTGGGCGGTGAGATCGTCTCTTGCGATTCGCGGCTGTATTACCGCGGTATGGATATCGGCACCGCCAAGCCCACCCCGGCCGAACTGGCGCGGGTTCCGCACCACC
>JBJSYW010000225.1:0-16938 GCA_046089985.1 Chloroflexota bacterium | reverse complement strand
ACTATGATATCCTTGAACATCAGATATGGTGGTCCAGACTACTGTCACTATTCGGCATTGCCACAGTTCACGAATGCCGATGAGTCGCATGTGGCGCTGTCTGCCGTTGCGAGGGACATGACTACAGATTGGTCTATGAATCTACTGGATCTGGGGAACGCTGTATTTATATCCGATGGTTTAGAATCGGACCATCGGCGGCTGTACGCCGGTTCACCAACAGGTGTATTGAAAATATTAATCGTGTTCTTAAGGGCTTGTCTTCAAGGCCGATTCAGGGTATATCAATAGGGCGAATCAGCCCACAGGTTTGAGAATCATAAATGCGATGAGGGGGTCACAGATATGACGGAACCAATCCGAGTGATGATCTTGGAAGATCATTTTGCTACCGCCGAAGGGTACCGGTCACGCTTATCCTTGGAGCAGGACATCCAGGTGGTGGATATCTTAGCGTATGGGGAGGACCTGATCCCCGCCCTGGACCGCCAGGAGGCGGACGTGCTGATCCTGGACATCCGGGTGCTGCGCAGCGCAACCAATAAGACCCCCTTCACCACGGTCCACCTGGTGCCGCAGCTGCTGAACCGCTATCCCAAGCTGGTGATCCTGGTGCTGACCATGTTTGAAACCCCGTCGATGATCAATACACTATTGAACAACGGGGTGAACGGCTATGTGCTGAAGGATGACTATGAAGCCTTCCGGGCCTTCCCGGAGGTGATCCGCCTGGTGGCGGGGGGGTCGATGTACATCAGCCAGCGGGCCAGCGAGCACTGGGAGCGGCGTCCGGGCGGCTCGCAGAGCATCGTGCTGGGGCCGCGGCAGATCGAGGCGCTTTCGCTGTGCGCCAGCTACCCCAACGAGCGGTTGGGGCAGCTGGCGGCGCGCATGAACGTAGCCAGTTCGACGATCCGCGGCATCTTGCTGGAGATTTACCGCAAGCTGGGGGTCAACACGCGCTCCGCGGCGGTGTCGAAGGCGCGCGAGGTCGGGCTGCTGCCTCCCGACCAGCTCACCCCGAACGGGTGAGCTGGCGGCGGCGGGCGGCGAGCGGCGTCGCGCTGGCAGCCGGGCCGGGCCGTAAAACGCGCTCCTCCGCTGGAGCGTGGTCTGGCGCTGCGGGCTGCGGCTGGGCCTGCGGCGCAGGGCTGCCAAGCGGCATTTCGAGCGGGATGTTGCCGCGCAGCGCTTTCAACCCGTAGAAGCCGTTCATCGCCAGCGAAAGCAGCAGCGCCCCCGGGCGCAGGCGCGCCGCCGAGTGCAGCACGCGGCGCAGCACGTGGGCCGGGGAGAAGGCCCGCCGCCACAGGACGCGGTGAGCCTGCAGCAGCGCCTGCGCCGGCATATCCCGCGGTTCGAAAGCCACGTTGTAGCCGTTGTAGAACTCCCAGCCGCGCTCCAGCAGGCGGCCCTGGTCTTCCAGTTCGTTGTACAGCGCGGTGCCCTTGTAGGGGGTCAGCACGCTCAGGAACGGCACGTCCACACCAATCTCAAGCAGCCGGTCTGCCATCTCGACGATGCTGTCTGGGGTGTCGCCGTCGAAGCCGGCGATGAAACCCGCCATGACCGCCATGCCGTGGGCGTGGATGACGGCGATGCTCTCCTTGTAATAGTCGACCCGGTTCTGGCGCTTGTTGGCCGAGCGCAGCGACTCCTCGCCAAAGCTTTCGATGCCCAGGAAGACGCCGATGCAGCCGGAGCGGCGCATCAGGTCGAGCAGTTCGGGGTCCCGGGCGATGTCCAGGCTGGCCTGGGTGAGCCACCACTTTTTGAGCGGGATCATCGCCTGCAGCAGTTCTTTGATGTAGGCGCGGCGGGCGGTCAGGTTATCGTCCCAGAACCAGACCACTTTGCGCTGCCACCAGAAGGGGAAGTCATCGTAGGCGATATCGCGCAGCACCTCGTCCACGGGGCGGGTGCGAAAGCCGGGGTTGACCGCCGGCACCGAGCAGAAGGCGCAGAAGAACGGGCAGCCGCGGGTGGCCTGCACCACCCGCCGGACGAAAAACCCGCCTGGCAGCAGGTCGTAGCGCGGGGTGGGCAGCCCGGCGAGCGGCAGGGGTTGGCCGGTGTAGCGCGGCTGGAGCTGCCCGGCGGCGGCATCCTGGATCAGCTGCGCCCAGACCGATTCGGCCTCCCCGATTACCACGGCATCGGCATGGCGCAGGGCTTCGTCGGGCCAGAAGCTGGCGTGCGGGCCGCCCATCACCACCCGGCGGCCGCGGCGGCGGAATTCATCGGCCAGGCGGTAGGCCTCGCCGGCGAAGCCGCTGAAAAACGACAGGGCCACCAGGCCGGCGCGGGTATCGAGGTCTACCGGCTGCAGCTGCTGGTGGATCACGCGGGCGCGGTGCGGCGCGGGGGTTAGCGCGGCCAGGTGGATGCCGGTGATCGGCGGGACCATGTTCATCTCGTGCCCTTTCGGGTAGCGGGGCTGGTAAACAACCACGATATCGATATCCATTGGGCGGTTCCTTTCTGTCCAATAGTATAGGGCATCCGCTAGCCAATCGCCAGCGCCTGAGACCGGCAGGTTAAGCACCCGGGTGCTTGACAGGGCTGCGCCTGAGATGTAGGATGGCGGTATGATGCGTATGATGCTGGTTGAAGATCACCCGCGCTTGCGGGAAGCGTTGAAGAGCGGGTTGGAAGCGACCGGAGCGGTGCAGGTGGTGTACGCCGGCGAACGCGGTGAAGCTGCGGTGGAATACTGCCTGCAGGCTGCGGCAGCCGGCGGCGAGCTGCCTCAGGTGGCCCTGCTGGATGTGCAGCTGGCCGGGCAGATGCACGGCATCCAGGCGGCGGTGGCGCTGCGGCGCGAGTTCCCGCGTTTCCCGGTCGTGTTTTACTCGATCCAGGATGACGACGCCTATTACCGCGATTTTCGACGCTCGGGGATCCTGAGCCACTATGCTTACGTGCGGAAATCCAACTATCTGCTGCCGGCGATGATCGTGCCGCTGCTGCGCGATGCGCTGGGCGGGCGCAGCCTGATCGACCCGGAGATCGAGGCGCGGGTGCAGGAGGTGCGCGCCCGCGACGAGCAGGACCCGCTGGCGCTGCTGGAGCCGAACGAACAGGCGGTGGCGCGGCTGCTGGCGCAGGGGCTGACCAACGAGCAAATCGCCGCCCGGATGGGGTTCCGTGACAAGCGTACCATCAGCCGCACCAACGGGCAGATCTACCTGGCGTGGGGGTTGGCCGACAGCGCCACAGATGAGAAGGTGGCGCGCACGCGGGCGGCGCTGATCGTGCGGTTGGGCCGGTTGGTGGCGTGGGACGGCGAGGGCCGCACCCGCACGATGGACGAACAGGGGCGCTGGCTGGAGATCAGCCTGTGAGCGGGGTATTCCTGCTGGATTGGGCGGTGCTGGCGGTTTCGCTGTTTAACACGATTGTGCCGGCCTGGTTGGGGTTGACGGTGCTGCTGAACGCCGAGCAGCGCCACGCGGGGATCTGGCTGGCTGGGGGCGGGCTGCTGACCGGGGCCGGGTTCTTCCTCAGCCACACCGCCATCCTGGGGTTTGGGCTGTACAGCCTGCCGGCGGGCAATTTCTGGTGGCGGGTGGGGTGGGCGCCGGTGATCGTCGCGCCGTACGCCTGGTACGTGGTGATGTTGTGGTACGCCGGGTTGTGGGAGCGCGGCCCGGGTGCGCCGGCGGGCGGGGAGGCGGGCGGGCCGGCCCGGCACCGCCTGTGGCTGGCGCTGCTGACGCCGGCCCTGGTGCTGCTGCTGGTGCTGGCGCTGCCGGCCGGCCTGCTGCCTAGCTTTGGACAGGTGGCCCGGCTGGAGCCGGGGCAGGCGGCTGGGCTGCCCGGCGGGCGGGCGCTGCTGCTGTTGTATGCCGGCTTTATTGTGGCTTGCATCGGGCTGACGCTCGACGCGCTGCTGCGCCCGGGGCCAACCCTGCGGCTGATGGGCGGGCCGGCGCGGCGGCGGGCGCGCCCCTGGCTGATCGCCGCCACGCTGACGCTGCTGGCGGTCAGCCTGCTGGTGGCGGGGTTTATCGGCTGGGCGGCGCTGCTGCCCGGCGACCTGCCGCACGGGCAGGGGCTGAGCCTGCCGATTAGCCTGCTGGACCTGCTGATCTCGACCCTGATCGGCGCGGCGGTGCTGCTGACCGGGCAGGCGGTGGCGGCGTATGAAATCTTCACCGGACGGTCGCTGCCACGCCGTGGCCTGCAGCACTACTGGCGGCGGGCGCTGATCCTGGCGGTGGGGTACAGCGCGGTGGTGGCGCTGAGCCTGCAGTTGGAACTGCCGGCGATCTACAGCCTGCTGCTGAGCACACTGCTGATGGTAGGATTTTACGCGCTGCTGGCCTGGCGGTCGTACGCCGACCGGCAGCGGCTGCTGCACGACCTGCGGCCATTCGTGGGTGGGCCGCGCCTGTTTGGGCAGATGCTGGACGAGCGCGCGGAACCGGAAGGCAGCGCAGCCGAGGACGGCGGCGGTGGGCGGGGGATGCTGGCGGCGGTGTGCGGCCCGGTGTTGAACGCCCGGTTGGCGGCGCTGCTGCCGCTGGGTCCGCTGGCGGCGCTGTTCGGGCCGCCGCTGCTCTACCAAGCCGGCGACCGGCCGTCTGGGGAGGCGCAAGCGCTTTTGGAGCTGGCGCGCCAGGCAGCCGCCGCGGCGCTGCCTGGGGTCTCGCCAGAGACGCTGTGCCTGCAGGTGGGCGGCGCGCCGCACGGTGCAGCCGAGCAAGCGCGCTTTGGCTGGATCGCTCCGCTGTGGAACGAGCGCGGGCTGTGCGGGGCGCTGGTGCTGGGAGAGCGCTTGGACGGCGGTTCCTACACCGAGGAGGAGATCGAAGTGGCGCGGGCGGCCTGCGAGCGGTTGGTGGACCTGCAGGCGGGGGTCGAGATGGCCCGGCGGTTGGCGGCGCTGCAGCGGCGGCGGATGGCCGAGAGCCAGGTGATCGACCGGCGCGCCCGGCAGTTGATCCATGATGAGGTGCTGCCGCGGCTGCATGCGGCGCTGCTGGCGCTCAGCACGGGCGGCGGCCCGGCGGATGCGCCGGACGGTGGGCCGGACAGCCCGCAGGCGCTGCTGATGGACGTGCACCGCCGGCTTTCGGCGCTGCTGCGCGACCTGCCGGCGGCCGCACAGCCGGCGGCGCGCCTGGGGTTGGTGGAAGCGCTGCGCCAGGCGGTGCAGGAGGAATACCGCCCGGCTTTTGAGCGGGTGGACTGGCAGGTTCAGGCGGGCGTGGAGATCAGCCTGGCGGGGCTGAGCGGGGTGGAACTGGAGACGGTGTATTATGCGGCGCGGGAGGCGGTGCGCAACGCTGCCCGGCATGCCCGCCCGGCCGACCCGGGGGTGGGTCTGGCGCTGCAGGTGGGGATTGCGGTGACCGGCGGGCAGCTGGAAGTATGCGTGCAGGACAACGGAGCCGGGATGCCCCTGCCCGGCCCGGGCGATGAAGGCGGGCACGGCCTGGCGCTGCACAGCACGCTGCTGGCGGTGCTGAGCGGCGCGCTGCTGGTGGAGACCCAGCCGGGCCGCTCAACCTGTGTGCGCGTGCTGCTGCCGCTCGACCCGCCGCCCGGGTAGCGCCGCCGCCTGAGCGCTGCATCCTGGACGCTGCACGCCGCCGCGCTCAGACCGCCGGCGGCTGGACGGCGTGCAGCGCCTGCAGAAAAGCGCCGACCATGCGCTCCAGGTTGACCTCTTCGGCCACAATGCGGTAGGCCTCGGCGCCCAGGCGGCGCAGGCGCGGCAGGTCAGACAGCGCCCCGGCGAGGGCGGCCTGCAGGGCGGCCTGGTCGTTGGGTGGGATGCTCCAGCCGCTGCCCGGGCGCACCAGGTCGTCCTGGGTGCCGTCGCCCTGGGCGACGATGACCGGCAGAGCGTAGGACATGGCCTGCTGGACCGCCAGGCCGCCGGTGCCGGGCAGCACGAACAGGTCGGCCTGGCGAAACCAATCGGCCAGGGCTTCGCCGTACTGCGCGCCGGTGAAACGGGTGCGCGGGTAGACCTGCCGGGCGACGGCTTCGAAATCGGCTCGGGCCGGGCCGTCGCCGACGATCACCAGGTCGGGCTGCAGGGCTTCGGGCAGCGCGGCGCAGGCTTGCAGCAGCCCGTCGATGCGCTTGCGCGCTTGCAGGCGGCCGACAAACAGGGCCAGCGGGCGCCGGTCGAGTTGAGCGGGGCGAGCCGGCGGGGGCTGAGCCGGGCGGGCGGTGGCGGCGTTGGGAGCGGCGAAGACCTGCCCGGAAGGGAAACCCAGGGCGCGGTACTCTTCAGCGCCGCGGGGGCTGTATGCGATCATACTGTCCAGGGAGCGCAGGAAGCGCTCCCGCCCGCGCTGCCGCCAGGCAGCCAGCGGGCCGCGGACTGGCGGCGCTCCCAGCCCCCAGCCCAGCACCGGGCGGCTGAGGGCGTGCATCCAGCGCACCGCCGCGGGGGTGCTGCGGTAGCGCGGGTTGGCCTCTACGATCAGGGCATCCGGCTGGAAATCCTCCAGCCACTCGATCAGCCCGCCCTGCCAGCACTGGTAGAACGGCGAGGCGGGGTGCAGGAAGTGGCGGTTGTGGGCAGGGGCCAGCCGGGCCGACTGCAGCGTCGGGGCGGGCGGGATCTGTTCGACGGGCAGCGGCCGGCCGGCGAAGACGCTCAGCCCGCCGGCGCAGGCCGCGGCCAGCGCTTCGATGAAGGGCGCCCGGTAAGCGGGCAGGACGCGCTGCTGGAGCGCCAGCCGGCCGGGGAAGATGGGCAGGTCAGCGGGCATGCTGCGCCTGCCTCAGGCCGCCGCGGCGGGGGGCTGGAAACCGGGCGGCACGGCGATCAGGTATGCCTTCCAGTCGAGTTGGTCGAGTGCGGCCACAGCCGGGTAGCCGGGCTGCATGCGGCGCACCTGGTAGCCGGCTGCGGTGAACGCCTGCCAGGCGGCCTGGGCCGACTCAGGGCCGTGCTGTTCAAGGAAGACCAGCGGGCGCGCCTGGGCCAGCAGGCGGCGCATGCCGGGCAGGGCCAGGACTTCGCCGCCCTCGATATCCATCTTGACCAGCTGTGGGGCGGGGTTGCCCAGCGTGTAGACGAACTCATCCAGCGACAGGCCGTCCACCTCGATCGCACCGGCGTAGCGCACCTCCTGCCGCCCGGCCGAGCCTTCCGCTTTGCCCATTGCCCCGGACGGCCCGACCAGGAAGCGCACCGGGCGCTGCCCGTCGATCACCGCGGCCGGGATGACCGTGACGCGCGGCTGCAGGTCGTTCAGGGCCAGGTTGGCATGCAGGCGTTCCAGGTTGTCGGGCAGGGCCTCGAAGGCGAATACCCGCCCGTCCGGGCCGGCGGCGCACGCCAGCAGCAGGCTGATATAGCCGATGTTGGCGCCGACATCGTAGATGGTCCAGCCGGGCCGGACCCAGCCGGCTGCCGCCTGCAGTTCGGGCTCGTAGACGCCCAGCCAGTAGTCTTTTTCGGTGTGCAGGTCGAGCAGCAGGCGGCAGCCCTGCAGCGCGCCGGCAGCCACCGTGATCTGGCTCAGGCCGGCGGGGGCGGCGGCGTTCAGCCCACCGCGGATCAGGCGCGCCAGCGCTGGGAAGCGGTATAGGGCGCGCTTGAGCGGCATCGGCATGCGGCGGGCGCTCCAGGCGGCCAGTTTCAGGAGGAAATTTTCAGAGGTCATAGGCGGTGTGGGGGAACGGTGGCAGCCGGGCGGCGCTCAAGCGCCGGTCAGCGCGGCCAAATATGCGGCGGTCATAGCTTCCAGGCCGAAGTGGGCTTCGGCGTGGCGGCGGGCGGATTGGCGCAGCGCCGGCCCGGCGGAGAGGATCTGCAGCGCGGCGCCGGTCAGGGCTTCAATATCTGGCGGGTCGAGCTGCCAGGCGTCGCCGCCGTAGGGCACCACTTGCCCGGCGCCGGCGGGCACCAGTTCGGGCAGGGCGCCGGTGTCAAAGGCCAGCACGGGCAGGCCGCAGGCCAGCGCCTCGATCACCGCGTTGGGGCAGGCGGGGTGGATATCGGACGAATAGAGCAGGTGGGCAGCGCGGTCGATGGCGGGGATGGCCTGGCGCTCGGCCAGGCCGGCCCAATGGATCGATGCGGCCGGGCGCGGCCGGCTGTCCCAGCGGCGGCGCACTGCATCGGGGACGTGCCCGGCGACCATCAGCTCGACCGGGCGCTGCAGCGGGCTGCCCTCCAGGCGCGCCGCCAGCCGGTCGACCAGCGCCACCGCAGCTTGCAGCCCGTGCTCGTAGCCGCCGGTCAGGCTGCCCTCGACCATCAGCACGCGCCAGCGGTCATCCGGCGGGGTCTGCGGGCCGGCGGGGGTGTACTGCTGCAGGTCGACCGCGTTGTGGATCACGCGGGCCGGGGCGGGCGCCGGGCGGTAGACGCGCTCCCACCAGGCGCGCGAGAAGTCCGATTGGTAGACGATGGCGTGGGCGATGCGGCGGCGGATCAGCGATAGGAGCAGGTTGCCGTACTCGGCGCGCAGATACTGGCGCAGCGTGGGACGCGGCGCGCCGCGGCCGCCCATGCGGTGCAGCCAGTTCATCCCGTCCAGGCGCTGGACGATGCGGGCGGCGCGTCCGGCCTGGCGCAAGCGGGCCAGGCGGCGCGTCCCGCCGATCACCAGCACGGCGGTATAGGGCGGGTCATCCAGGTCCTGGGTGACGGCGACGCCCTGCTGTTCCAGCCCGGCGATCAGCTTATGCTGGAAAGAGACCATCCCGCCCACCCCGGAGACGCGCGGGGTCAGGCAGATGCGTGCGGCGGTCATTCGAAGCCCTCGCGGCGGCCAATGCAGCGGGCGGGCGCGCCGGCCCACATCTCACCGGCGCCGGCCGATTCGAGCAGCACCGCATTGGCGCCCAGCACGGCGCCGCGCCCAACCGTGAGCACGCCGGCCTTGCACAGCACCTTCGCGCCGGGGGCCAGGATGACCTGGTCTTCGATCACGATGGATTCGAAGCGTGACTGGTCGGCCGGGCGGTAGATATCGGCTCGGCCGAGGGTCACCCCGGGGTAGATTTTGACCCCCGCGCCAATGCGCGCTTTGGAGTGGATCACCACGCCCACACCCCCGTGCACCAGTTCGAAGCCGGGGCCGATGGGCACGGCGCGCGGGATTTCGACGCCGAGCAGCTTGAGCAGCAGGTAGGCCAGGCGGCCGAACAGGCGCGAGCGGCGCAGGTACACCAGGCGGGTGGGCAGGTCTTGGGGAGGCGGGTAGGGCGGCATCGGGTACAGCGGTAAGCGGGCGCGGGCAGGCAGGGCCTGGCGGCGGGGATTCTTCAGGATGGTTCGATTATACCTGTTCAGGAGGAAATTCATAGAAAAGAAGTTCTTAAAATCCCTTGACACAGAACGAATGTTCGGATATCATGTTCTTGGAACATATTATCGATGTTTAGTCGCAAACAAGAAATGGAGGTGCGACGATGATGGCCAGGCAAAGACGCAAAGGCTTGAGCGAACGACAGAAGAAGATCCTGGAGGTTCTACAGAGCTTCCAGCAGGAGTTCGGCTACCCGCCGGCGATTCGAGAAATTTGCCAACGCGCCGGCATCTCGTCCACATCGGTGGTGAACTACTACCTGGACCAGTTGGAGGAGATGGGCTATATCCAGCGCGATGGGGGTGTCTCGCGCGGCATCCGGGTATTGAAGAGTGCGGAAGATGGCGTGGAACGCGCCGTTGAGCGGGCGGTGGCCACGGTGCGCGAGTCGTTTGACTTGCTGCGCATCCCGTTGGCCGGGCGCATCGGCGCCAGCCTGCCGGTGCCCACCCCGCCGACCGACTTCTCCTACTATGACGCCGAGAGCATGGTGGACGTAGCTGCTAGCCTGCTGCCGAAAGGCGAGCGCGGCGATGGGCTGTTCGCCCTGGAAGTTAAGGGCGACTCGATGATCGACGCGATGATCAACGATGGTGATATCGTGGTCATGAAGCCGGCGCGCGAAGCGCGCAACGGCGAGATGGTGGCGGTGTGGCTGACCGACCGGGATGAGACGACGCTGAAGTACTTCTACAAGGAAAACAACCGCGTGCGTTTGCAGCCCGCCAACCCATCCATGGGGCCGATCTACATTGACGACCCGAAGATCGTGCAGATCCAGGGCAAAGTGGTGATGGTGATCCGCCAGGTGCGCGGCCTGCTCTCCTGAGCAGCGCGCTGCGGTGGGCGGCCGAACGGGCTGACCGGGCAAACGCCCGGTCAGCCCGCTGTCATTTAAAGACCAGCGGCAGGGCCAGGCGGCAGGCAGGCGGGGTGATGACCACCGAGAGCGGGTCGTGATCGGAAGCGCGCAGCAGCGAGGCTGTGTTGGCCGCCAGGCTGTACGGGTAATCGGCGTTGATGCGCGCCGCCGCGGGCAGGCCGGCGATCAGGCCGGTCGAAGGGCGCAGCAGGATATGGTCAAGCGGCTGGGCCACGCCCTGGTAGATATAGGTGTACTGCTGGGCTGGGCCCAGGCGGTTGAGCAGGTCTTCAAAGCCCAGCGCCGCCAGCGGGCGCAGGGCCGGCGAGCCGGGCAGGTCGTTCAGGTCGCCCAGCACAGCCAGCGCCGCGCCGGGGTGGGCGGCGAGGATCTCACGCGCCAGCCCGGCGACGAACGCGCCCTGCTCGGCGCGGCGGGCGGCGGTGTAGGCGTTCCAGGGGGTGTCTTCCTTGCGCGATTTGAAATGATTGGCGATCAACCACAACTCCTGCCCCGTACCGCCGTCCGCAGACAGCTGCAGGCGCGCCGCCAGCGGCGGGCGCGAGAACAGCCGGCTGCCGTCCAGCACACCGTCGCCGTCGCGGTCGCAGGTCAGGGTGTTGGCCGGGTTCTGCAGGTCGCCGTTACCGTCCGGCTCCAGGCCATCCTGCAGGCCGGTGCAGGCCTGGCGGGTCCAGGCTTCCAGCAGGCGGACCTGGTCCGGCCGGTAGAGCAGGCCGGTGTCGATGCCGCGGCGGTCTGGGCCTTCGACCAGGACAGCCCGGTAAACGGCGAGGATGTAGGGCGGGCTGACCAGCTCGAGCAGCACCGGCAGCGACTCGACCTCCTGGACGACTACGATGGCCGGCTCGCCCAGCGCGCCGTGCAGCGCCTGGGCCAACTTGCGCACCCGCCGGCGGTACTCAGTGTAGGAAAGGACCTCGTCATCGGTTAGCGGGTCGTCGGTGGTATCGAACAGGCCGCCGAGGTTGAAGGTAGCCAGGCGGGGCGCGCCGGGCGGGGGCAGGATGGTGGCCGGTACGGCGGGGGTGTGGACGAAGGCCTCGAACGGCTCCAGGCAGTAGACGCCGAAATCGTAGCTGAGCGGGCCAGACAGGCCGGCGGCCCGGTCTCCGGCGGCGGCAGCCTGCAGGCGCTGCATACCGCCGCCGGTGCAAATCACCGCGCCGGTTCTGTCCGGGTCGCCGGAGAGGATGTGCGCCAGGCCCAGGCCGGCGCGGGCCAGCCAGGTGCGGCCCCGGCTGTCGGTCGGCCCCACCACGCGCCCGTCGGAAAGGCTGACGCGCATGCCCTCCAGGCGTTCAAAGTACAGGCGGGCCTGACCGGCGTCAAACGGCGGGTCCAGCTCGACCGGCGGCGGCAGCGGGCTGCCGTCGGACAGGCGCTGCACGGCCGCCGGGCCGGCTAGCAGCTCGGTCTGACCATAGTACTCCTGGACGATGCCGCTCACCTCCACCCGGTCGGCGGGCTGCACAATCTCGCCCGGGGCGCTCAGGCGCACGAAGATCCCGTCGGAGGTCTCGGGGCGAGCATCGCAGCCGGTCTGCTGCAGGTAGAAACCGGCTGGGGAGGCCTGGTCCTGGTCGGCGTAGACCACGCCGCGCACACGCACGGGCAGCCCGGTGTAGGGCGAGTCAAAGCCGCTGCCCTGGAGTTGGCAGACCGGCAGCAGGGCATCCGGCGCGCGGGCCGGCAGCAAGGCCAGCCAGGCGAGCGCCCCAAACAACACACAGCGTTTGTAGAGCGGCAGATCGGGCATTGGATAAAAGACGCTAAAACCGGCAGCGCTAAGGATCGACAGGCGCGATTGTACCCCCTGGCGCAGAAAAGCGCATCACCCGCGCGCGGGATGGTTCAGATATTCGTCCGGAAAATCCAAAATTTCCGAATAGAATCAACCTGACCGATTTACCCGGAACAGGAAAAATGTATGGCATCTTCCTTGCGCGCCAGTTTACAACCGAAGCTCCTCTTTCCCAGCCTTTCGATCGGCCTGGTGGTGGGGATCGAAAACGCGGTCGTCAGCCTGGCCCTGGCGCTGATGATCTTCTCCGGCGACCTGGCTTCGCGGGTAGCCATCGGCATTACGATCCTATTCCTGGGCGGCTGCATCCACGCCGTGATCGGCGCATTGGGCAGCTCGCATATCGGGATGCTCTCGGGCGTGCAGGATACACCGGCGGTGATCATGTCGGTGATCATCGCCGCCATGCTCGCCGGTATGCCGCAGGCCGGCCCGGATGCCAGGCTGTATACCGCATTGGCGGCGCTCATGCTCACCAGCCTGTTTACCGGCCTGGTCTGCCTGCTGCTGGGCCGGTTCAAGCTGGGTGGGCTGGTCAGTTATATCCCCTACCCGGTGGTGGGCGGTTTCCTGGCTGGGACGGGGATCCTGCTGGTGTTGGGCGCTCTGCAGGTGATGACCGGCAAGAGCATTTCGCTGTTCACCCTGGGCCTGCTGTTCGAACGGCAGGTCATACTGCAGTGGCTGGCGGGGGCCAGTTGCGGAATTTTGATGTACGTGCTGGTGCTCAAATTTAACCATTACCTGGTGCTGCCCGGCACGCTGGCGGGTGTGATCGTGGTTTTTTACCTGGCGCTGAGCGGCAGCGGTTACAGCATCGCCGACGCCACCCGGGCAGGCTGGCTGGTGAATGGGCTGCCGCAGGGTGAAGCGATCGTCCGTTTTTGGGACCCGGCCGGTTTTGCCCTGGTAGATTGGGCCGCCATCTTCCGCCAGATCGGCAGCCTGCTGGCCTGTGTGGCGGTCAGCCTGATCTCGCTGCTGTTAAACACCACCGCCCTGGAGCTGTCCACCGGGCAGGAAATCGACCTGAACCAGGAACTCAGGATCAGCGGCTGGGCCAACCTGGCGGCGGGCGCGGCCGGCAGCGTGATCGGCTACCCCATGCTGGGTGACACCGCCCTGGCTTACCGGCTGGGCGCCCGGGTGCGCTTGAACGGAATTTTTTCCGCCCTGGTCATGGGGCTGATCCTGGTGGTTGGCGGCCGGTTCCTGGGCTATTTCCCCAATCTGATGCTGGGCGGCATGCTCTTCTTTATCGGCATCGATTTCCTGTCTGTCTGGCTGTACCAGACCTGGTTCAACATGCCGCCCCAGGAATATGCGATCGTGGTCTTTATCGCCCTGCTGATTAATACGCTGGGTTTCCTGCAGGGTGTGGGCATTGGCCTGGGCCTGGCGGTGCTGATGTTCGTGGTGCAGTACAGCCGCACCCCCACCGTGCGGCGGAGTGTGACCAGGCTTTCGTACCGCAGCTGCGTTGAGCGCACCCGCCTGGACAACCTCCTGCTGCAGCGGCATGGCGATTGGCTGTACTTCCTTGAGCTGCAGGGCTATCTCTTCTTTGGGTCCGCCAACCAGATCCTGGAGCAAATCCGGGCCTACCTGGAAAGCCAGACCCTGGAATGCCCGCCGCGCTTCATTCTGCTCGATTTCCGCCTGGTGTCCGGGTTGGACTCATCGGCCGGGTTCAGCTTTACGAAAATCAAACGCCTGGTGCAGGCGCGCGGGATCGAGCTGTTAATCACCCATCCGAAGCCCGAAATTGAAAAGCGGCTTCAGAAAGATTTGCCCCCAGACTGCTTCCGCTATTTCCCGGACCTGGATCACGGGATCGAGTGGTGCGAGAACGAAATGCTGGCGGCCATCGAGAAGGATGGCCAACCGGCGCGCTGCGATTCGTTGTTCGAACAGCTGGTCGCAACGCTGGCTCATCCGGAGCAGGTTCAGATCTTGCAGCAGTATTTGAAGCCGCGCTTTCTGAACTCCGGAGAACTGGTGATCGTGCAGGGGTCAGAACAGTGTGGGTTGTATATGATTGAGAGCGGGCAGGTACTGGTTCAAACCAGGCTGGCAGACGGCACAACGCTGCGCCTGCGCGCCTTAGGCGCCGGGGCATTCTTCGGTGAGATCGGCCTGTATTCCGGGCAGCCTGCCACCGCGGATGTGGTGACTGCCCAGCCCACTCACCTGTATATGATGACAGCCGGCGACCTGCTCCAGCTTGAGAAAGACGCTCCCGGCGTAGCCGCGGCGCTGCACCGGTTCGTAGCCGTCTATATGAGCGAGCGCCTGGCGAAATCTACACTCACGATCGAAGCGCTGCGCTGATCCCGGCCCGCCAGCATCGGGCTCAACCGGTTGTACCGGCCCGGGACGGCGATCCGGCGTTTTGACCCTCGCACCGTGATAGAATCGCTGCATGTCTTCTGCATCGCTCCTGATCGGCATCGACATCGGCGGGACGTTCACCGATTTCATCCTCTATGAACCCGGCGCACAGCGGCTGCAGTCTTTTAAGCGGCTGTCGACCCCGGATGACCCGGCGCGGGCAGTGCTGGAGGGGCTGGCGCAGGTCTTTGGCGATCACCCGGGGGCGGCGGTGCGCATTGTGCACGGCTCGACGGTGGCGACCAACGCCCTGCTGGAGCGCAAAGGGGCGCGCACGGCGTTCATCGCCACGCGCGGCTTCAGCGATATCCTGCAGATTGGGCGGCAGAACCGCCCGGAGTTGTACGACTGGAGCGCCGCGCCGCCGGAGCCGCTGGCGCCGGAAGAACTGCGTTTTGAGGTTGACGAGCGGGTGGACAGCCACGGGCAGGCGCTGCAGTCGCTGGACCCGGCCCAGGTGCAGGCGCTGATCCCGGCGCTGCAGGCGGTCGGGGCGCAGGCCGCGGCGGTGTGCCTGCTGTTCTCGTTCCTGCGCCCGGAGCATGAGGCGCTGATTGCCGCCCGGCTGCGAGAGGCCGGGCTGCTGGTGTCGGTCTCCAGTGAAGTGCTGCCGGAGTTTCGCGAGTACGAGCGGGCCAGCACCACCACCGTCAACGCCTATGTCTCGCCGGTGCTGGATCGCTACCTGGCGCGGCTGGAGCAGGGGCTGGGCGGGGCCGGCGGGCCCGGGCTGGCGGTGATGCAGTCCAACGGTGGGGTGATCCGCGTGGCGGAAGCCCGGCGGGCTGGGGTGCGCTGCATCCTGTCTGGCCCGGCGGGCGGGGTGATCGGGGCCGGGCAGATCGCCCGGCAGCGCTATGTCACCTTTGATATGGGCGGCACCTCCACCGATGTTTCGCTGGTAGACGGCGAACCGCAGCTGACCCACGAGGCGGTGGTGGGCGGCTGCCCAATCCACATCCCGCTGCTCGACATCCACACGATTGGGGCCGGCGGCGGCTCGATCGCCCGGCTGGACCCGGGCGGGGCGCTGCGGGTTGGGCCCGGCAGCGCCGGCGCAGACCCGGGGCCGGCCTGCTACGGGCGCGGTGAGCTGCCCACCGTCACCGACGCCAACCTGGTGCTGGGGTACCTGCTGCCCGAGCGTTTCCTGGGCGGGGCGATGGCGCTGGATGCCGGGCGGGCCTGGGCCGCGCTGGGCCGCCTGGGGGCGGCGATGGGGGTGGGCGCCGAGCAGGCCGCGCTGGGGGTGACGGCGGTGGTCAACGCGCACATGGAGCGGGCCTTGCGGCTGATCTCGGTGGAGCGCGGGCATGACCCGCGCCGTTTTGATCTGGTATCGTTTGGCGGAGCGGGCGGGCTGCACGCCGCCGCGCTGCGGCGGGCGCTGGGGCTGCGGCGGGTGATCGTGCCGGCCCTGGCTTCAACGCTGTCGGCGTTCGGGATGCTGGCGGCCGAGACGGCGCGCGATTATTCGCAGACGATCATGCTGCCCGACAGCTGCCTGGACGGCGGTCCGCCGCAGGCGCTGCTGCCGCTGCTGCAGCCGCTGCTGCAGCAGGCGCACGCCGATCTGCTGGCGGAGGGCGTGCTGGCGGATGAGATCACCTGCAGCCCGGCGCTGGACATGCGCTGCCGCGGCCAATCGTACGAACTGCGCGTGCCGTTTGACCCGGGCGAGGCGGGAACCGCGCTGCTGGAGCGCTTCCATGCCGCCCACCAGCGCGCTTACGGTTATGCCCGCCCGGGTGCGCCGGTAGAATTGGTGACGCTGCGGCTGCGCGCCGCCGGCGCGGCCCACCCGCCGCGCCTGGCGCAGTTGGCGCAGGGCGGGCCGGACCCGGCAGGGGCGTGTTTTGAGCGGCGGCGGCTGCTCTTCCCGGAAGGGCGGCTGGAGACGCCGCTTTACCAGGGCGAGGCGCTGCACGCCGGGGCGATCATCACCGGGCCGGCCCTGGTGGTGCGGGCGGATACCAGCGTGCTGCTGGGCCCAGCCGACCAGGCGCGGGTCGATCTGTACGGCAGCCTGCTGATCAGCGATTGGACCGAGGAGCCGGTATATGACGGATGAACTGTCCGCCGCCCAGCCGGACGCCGTCCGGTTGGACGCCGTCCAACTGGAGATTTTCAAGCACCTGTTCGCCGCTATCGCCGAAGAGATGGGCGTGACGCTGCGGCGGGCCAGCTTTTCGCCGAATATTAAAGAGCGGCGCGACTACTCGTGCGCGGTGTTTGACGCAGCGGGGCGGATGGCGGCGCAGGCGGCCCACATCCCGGTGCACCTTGGCTCGATGCCGCTGTCAGTGGCGGCGGCGGTGCAGGCTTTCCCGCACCTGGCCCCGGGCGACATGGTGCTGCTGAACGATCCGTTCCAGGGCGGCACGCACCTGCCCGATATCACGCTGGTGTCGCCGGTGTTCGTCGAGCAGCGCCTGGTGGGGTACGTGGCCTGCCGCGCGCACCATGCCGATGTGGGCGGGATGAGCCCCGGTTCAATGCCGGTGGCGCGCGAGATCTATCAGGAGGGGCTGATCATCCCGCCGCTGCGGTTGGTGCGCGGCGGAGAGATCGAA
>JBJSYW010000224.1:0-6304 GCA_046089985.1 Chloroflexota bacterium | reverse complement strand
GGCTACCTGGACCATGCCCTGGGCAGCGCCGGACTGGCCGCTCAGGTGGACCTGGTCAGTGAATATCACCTCAACGCCGACGAGCCGACCGCCCTGGATTACAACACCGATTACAAGACCATCGCTCAGCAGGCTTCGCTGTATGCCCCCGACGCCTTCCGCGCCGCCGACCATGACCCGGTGGTGATCGACCTGGCCCTGGGCCAGCTCGATACCTATGCCGACGACGACTTGCTGTGCGGCGGCAGCAGCCCGTGCTACGCCAACCCGGACGAGGCGATCAGCCACGCCGCCGCCTCCGGCACGGTGTACGTCTTCCCGGGCAGCTACAACCGGCTGCGCCTGGACCGCGGCGCCGCCGTCCAGCTTGCCGCGGGGGTGCGCCTGGAGACCTTCATCCAGACCGCCGGCAGCCTGCTGGCCCCCACCGGCCTGCTGACCGTCACCGGCAGCTTCACCCACACCGCCGGCGCGTTCGAACCCAACGGCGGCACGCTGGTGTTAGGCGGCAGCGGTCTGCAGACCATCTGGGGGAAGACCACCTTCAACAACTTGCGGGTGAATAACCCCGCCGGGGCGGCCCTGGCTGGGCCCACCACACTGGATGGAGCGCTGCAGCTGGAGCGCGGCCGGCTGGAGCTGGGCGAGTACGACCTGCTGCTGGGGCCGGCGGCCTCGATCGGCGGCAGCCCGTCGGCCGCCAACATGGTCACCACCTCCGGCGCTGGCCTGCTGCGCAAGCACTTCTCCGCCCCCGGCGCGTTCACCTTCCCGCTGGGCGACGCCGCCGGCGCAGTCGAGTTCACCCCGCTCAGCCTCACCTGCAGCGCCGTTAGCGGCGCAGGCATGGTGGGGGCCGGCGTGACCAATGCCGTCCACCCCGCCAACCCGCCCGCCCCGCGCCTGGCGCGCTACTGGACGCTTACCCAATCCGGCCTGTCTGCCTTCACCTGCAGCGGCAGTTTCGACTACACCGACGCCGACCTGGAGCTGGACGGGCAGCCGGAGAGCAGCCTGCACGCCGCCCGCTACGACCAGGGCCAGTGGTCGGCCGGGCCGGCGGTGGATGGGCCGGCCAACCGCCTCACGCTGGCGTTGGACGCCTTCGGCAGCGTCAGCGCCCTGGGCATTAGCGCCCCGCCGGTGACCCTGCAGGCCGACCCGCGCTTTCTGGCCCTGCGCCTGCGCTGGCAGTACAGCGGCGCCGCCCCGGCCGGCTTCAACGTCTACCGCGCCGCCAGCCTGGACGGCGTGCGCCAGAAACGCAACGCGGCCCTGCTGCCCACCAGCCAGATCGAAGACGGCTGGTTCTACTTCGACGACTTCGCCGCCTCACCGGGCGTCGCCTACTACTACTGGGTCGAAGTCGTGCCGACCGCCGGGCAGGCGGTGCTCTCGCAGCCGCTGGCCGTCCCGCCCGGGTACAACCTGTTCTTGCCGCTCTCCCGCCGGCCCTAGCCGGGCGGGCGATAACCTATCAAATGTCACCCTGCCCGGTGACATCTCGTCCCTTGTCCAATCGCCAGACTGCACTACAATTAAGATCTCGGGCCATTGATATAAAAAAGGAGCGTACGTTGCGTAAATCGTTATCATCTCTCTTGCCTGCCCTGCTGGCGCTTGCCCTGCTCAGCAGCCTGCTGATGTTCTCCGGCGGCGCACAGGCCGCCGGTACGATCAGCCTGACCGCCTTCGATGTGGCGGTCACCGAAAATTTCGACACCCTGGCTTCTTCATCCACCTCATCCACCGTGCCCACCGGCTGGTGGTTTCTGGAGACCGGGACCAATAAAAATACCCTGTATACAGCCGGTACCGGTTCAGGTACCTCAGGCGACACCTACAGCTTCGGCGCTGCCAGCATCAGCGAGCGCGCCTTTGGCGGGCTGTTGAGCGGCAGCCTGACCCCGACCATTGGCGCGCAGTTTACCAACAACACCGGCGGCACAATCAACGTGCTGCGCATCAGCTATAACGGCGAGCGCTGGCGCCTGGGCGCGATCAATCGCGACGACCGGCTGGATTTCCAGCTCAGCACCAACGCCACCAGCCTGGATACCGGCGCATGGACCGACTACAATGCGCTGGATTACAGCGTCACCGGGCTGCCAAGTGGAACCGGCGCGCTGAACGGCAACACCAACCGCACCGCGGTCAGCTATACCATCACCGGCCTGTCGATCGCCAACGGGGCGTCATTCTGGATCCGCTGGAACGACTTCAACGCCAGCGGTTCGGATGACGGCCTGGCCATCGACGACTTCTCACTCACCCCGATGAACGCGATGACGATCGACGATGTCACCAAGATCGAAGGCGACAGCGGCGTCACCACCTTCACCTTCAACGTCACGCTCTCCAAGGCCCCGGTCGTAACGCCGGTCACCTTCGACATCGCCACCCAGGACAACACCGCCACCGCCGCCGACAACGACTACGTGGCCAAGTCGCTGGTTGGGCAAAGCATCCCGGTGGGGCAAAACAGCTACACCTTCGGCGTGACCGTCAACGGCGACACGAAAATCGAACCCGACGAAGCCTTCACGGTCACCCTCTCCAATGTGACCAACGCCCTGCTGATCGACGGTTCCGGGAAGGGCGCTATCCTGAGCGAGGATGTCGTCTTGACTGCCATCCACGATGTCCAGGGCAGCGGCGATCAAAGCTCGCTGGTTGACCAGGAGCTCTCGGTACGCGGCATCGTTGTGGGCGATTTCCAGGCCGATCCGATGAACCTGAGCGGCTTCTATCTGCAAGAGGAGGATGACGAAGCCGACACCGATTCAGACACCTCGGAGGGCATCTTTATCTACAGCACCTTAAAGGACGTGGCGGTAGGCGATGAGGTGCTGGTCACGGGTGTAGTCAAAGAATACAGCAGCACCAGCAATGGGCTGACCAGCTACCTGACCCAGCTGGCCAGCGTCACCAAGAGCCTGGTGATCAGTTCAAGTAACACCCTGCCGGACGTCACCCCGCTGAACCTGCCGTTCGGCAGCCAGGCCGAGGCTGAAGCGCATGAAGGGATGCGCGTCAGCTTCGCCCAGACGCTGACTGTCAATGACACCTACACTCTGAGCCGGTATGGCGAAGTGATGCTGGCCAGCCAGCGGCTGGACAACCCGACCCACGTGGCCGAGCCCGGCGCGGCGGCCCAGGCCGTCTCCGCCCAGAATAAACTCAGCCGCTTCGTGCTGGATGACGGCAGCTCGGCCTCGAACCCCGCCGCGGTGATCTACCCGCCCCCCGGCCTGAGCGCGTCGAATACCCTGCGGGTCGGTTACACCACATCGAACATCAGCGGCATCTTTGATGAGCGCTTCGGCGTCTACCGCGTGCAGCCAATCCTGGGCGAGCCGCTGCCCACGTTTACCGCCAGCAACCCGCGCCCGGCCGCCCCGGCTGCGGTGGGCGGTAACCTGAAGGTAGGCGGCTTCAACATGCTGAACTACTTCGTCACCCTGGGCAGCGGGGCCAACTGCGGTCCCACCGGCGGGCTGGACTGCCGCGGCGCCGCCAATGCGACCGAGTTCACCCGCCAGCGCGCCAAGCTGATCAGCGCCATCGTAGCCATCGACCCCGATATCGCCGGGCTGATGGAGATCGAGAACAGCGCCACCGACGCGGCCGTCATCGACCTGGTCAACGGCCTGAACGCGGCCACCGCTCCCGGCGTCTACAGCTATATCGCCACCGGGCCGGTCGGAACCGATGCCATCCGGCTGGGCGTGATCTACAAACCGGCGGTGGTCACCCCGACCGGCGCGTTCAAGGTCATCTCCAGCACGGACTACCCCGATTTCCTGACCACCAAGAACCGCCCCAGCCTGGCCCAGACCTTCACCCACAACGCCACCCAGGCCAAGCTGACCCTCGTGGTCAACCACCTGAAGTCGAAAGGCTCCGACTGTAATGATCTCAGCGATCCCGACCTGGGCGACGGGCAGGGCAACTGCAACCAGACCCGCACCAAGGCCGCCAATTCGGTGACCCAGTGGTTGGCGACCGACCCCACCGGCAGCCTGGACCCTGACTTCATCATCGTCGGTGATATGAATGCCTATGCGAAGGAAGACCCGATCAAGGCCTTCATCACCGCCGGCTATACCAACCTGGTCGACAGCCTGCTGCACGGCGAGGGTTATTCGTACGTCTTCGGGGGTGAGACCGGCTACCTGGACCATGCCCTGGGCAGCGCCAGCCTGGTCCCACTGGTCACCGGGGTGACCGAATGGCACATCAACGCCGATGAGCCGGTGGCTCTCGACTACGATATGGACTACAAGAACGACACGCAAGACGCATTGTTCTATGCCCCCGATGCGTACCGCGCCTCGGACCACGACCCGGTGATTGTCGGCATGCAGCTGGTGGCCCCAGACGCCACCGACACCACGCTGGACGCCGGCAGCGAGCCGTTTATGATCGGCGCGCCGCTGCAGATCACCGCCGGCATCCTGCCCAGCCCAGACGGCGGCAAGGTCACTTTCCAACTGGATGGCGTTGACATCCCCGGCTGCGTGGACGTTCCGGTTGATTCATCTGGAGAGGCCGCCTGCAGCACCCAAGTGGCCGCGGCCGGCCTGCACAAGCTGACCGCCGACTTCTCCGGCTATGGCGATTTCTTGCCCAGCTCCGATGAGCTGCAGTACACCAGCGTCGATCAGGCGCTGGTCTACCAGATGGACGGCGCGCCCGGAAGCGAGTGGAACAGCCCGCTGGTATCCACCACCCCGCTCTCGGGGAACAGCTTCCTGGGCGAGTTCGGCTCGCAGGAGGCCATCCTGACCCTCAACAAGCTGCCCTTCCACGCTCAGGTGGAGGTCGCCTTTGACCTGTATATCATCCGGTCCTGGAACGGCAACGCCACCTTTGCCCCGGCCCGCCCGGCTGCTCTGCCCAACGGCGAGTTCGACCACCCGGATATCTGGCGCTTCACCGCTAACGGGCGCACCCTGGTCGATACAACCTTCTCGAACTACACCGACGGGCTGCTGTGGCAGGCCTTCCCGGGCAGTTTCCCGGGCGGCAGCTTCCCGGCCCAGACCGGCGCGCTGCGCACCAACAGCCTGGGCTACTACAGCGGCAAAGCTCCGATGGATTCGGTCTACCGCATGAAATTCCACCTGGCCGATGGGCAGCCCTCGCTGGTGCTCAACTTCGCCGCTTTGGGGCTGCAGGAGCTTGAGAACGAAAGCTGGGGCCTGGATAACCTGACCATCCGGGTCTTCAGCCCGCCTTATAGCATACTGCTGCCGGTGATCATGCGCTAACCCGCCCGGCCCGCGGCCGGCGGTTCTGAAAAGCCATTCAAGTCGGGGCGTCCAGGTTCACCGGGCGCCCCGACCCACTTTTATTCCACCTTCAGCCCGCGGTAATCCTCGGCCGGCTGCGGATATGCCAGGTCCATGCCGTGCAGCGCTTCCAACAGCGCCTCGGCAATCACCAGGTTGCGGTACCACTTACGGTTAGCCGGTACGATGTACCACGGCGCATGCCGGGCGCTGGTCTTGCTCAACACATCCTCATAAGCGGCCTGGTACTCGGGCCAGCGTTTGCGCTCATCCAGATCGCCCGGGTTGAACTTCCACAGCTTATCCGGGTCATCCAGGCGCGCCTGCAGGCGCTCTTTCTGCTCGTCTTTGCTAATGTGCAGGAAGAACTTCAGGATCGTGGTCCCTTCTTCGGCCAGCAGGCGTTCGAAGTCGTTGATCTGCTGGTAGCGCCGCTTCCAGGCCGCCTCGGGAACCAGCCCATGCACGCGCACCACCAGCACGTCTTCATAATGGCTGCGGTTGAAGATCACGATCTCGCCTTTGCCAGGCGCCTGGCGGTGGATGCGCCACAGGTAGTCGTGGTCCAGTTCTTCTGCAGTGGGCACTTTGAAGCTGGCCACCCGCACACCCTGCGGGTTGACCCCTTCAAAGACATGCCGGATCACGCCGTCTTTGCCAGACGTGTCCATGCCCTGCAGCACCACCAGCAGGCGGTGCTTGTGCTGTGCATACAGCATCTCCTGCAGCGCTTCCAGCTCGGCGGTCAGCTTCGCCAGCCGCGCTTCGCCGGCTTCCTTATCGCCGTCGAAATACTCCCGGTCGTCCGGGTCCCACTCGTCTAACGCGATCTTTTTGGGTTCATCGATCCGATAGCTGCGCATTGTGGTGCCTCCTCAGCCCGATTGTACCCCGACTGCCCACTTCTGCGGCGCGACAACCGCAGGATGCGGCCCGCCCACGACATTCGTCACCCGGTCAAACTGACAGGCATGACGGAAATCTCCCATCCTTATGACAGGAATGGCTGT
>JBJSYW010000223.1:0-4535 GCA_046089985.1 Chloroflexota bacterium | reverse complement strand
CAGCCGGCGGGCCGCTTCCAGCACCACGCCCAGGTCGTTTGACAGCCCGTGCGCCCCGGCATACAGCGCCACATAGCGCCCGCTGAGCTGGTTGGCGATGCGGAAGGCAGTGCCGCTGGCATACGGGTCGAACATATCGGCGTCGGCGCCGTTTGGCACCAGGGCCACCTGGCGCGCCCCGCGGCGCTGGACGTGCTTGATAAATCCGGGCGAGTTGACCATCAGCAGATCGGCCCGGCGGTACAGGAAACGCTCCAGCCAGCGCGACAGGCGGATCAGCAGCCGGTTCTTCAGCACCCCCACCTGGATGGCAAAAGCCGGCCACAGGTCGCGCACCTCGAACAGGAACGGCGCGCCTTTCAAGCGCGCCAGCAGCCAGGCGGTGACGCCCTGGAAGATCGGCGGCGACGTGCCCCACACCAGGTCAACCTGGCGCACACGCAGGCCGGTCAGGAACGAGGAAAGCATAAAGCTCACAAAGCTGAAGACCCGGTGGACAAAGCTCTTGTGCAGCGCGGCGTAGGTGTAGGCGCGCAGGATCGTCACCCGCCCGCCGGAGCGGTCGTTCTCAACCTGCGGGGTCGAGGATGCGCCGGCCCGGCCGGTCAGGTAGCTGATCGGGCTGGCAATGATCGTCACCTGGTGGCCGCGGGCGGCCAGGTGGCGCGCAAGTTCGTGGTGGCGGGTGCCGCCGGCTTCGTCAATCGATACAAACGCCTGGTGGATCAGGAGGATATGCATGGGCCAATTCTACGTTATCTATCGGTCAAACGCCAGAGCGTAATCAGGCGCAGCGGCGGCGGCTGATCCAGGCTCAGGCGCAGCGCCAGGGCCGGCAGCCGGACGCCGTAAGTGGGTGAATGCCAGCCCCAGGTAGGGGCCGCCGGTCCCTGCCCGTGCAGCAGCGCACCGGCGCGGACCAGGCTGACGGCCGGCGCAGACACTAGAGGCGCGGCCGCGGGCGCAGCCGCCACGGTTAGCCGGACCAACCCAACCGGGGCATGCAGCGCCAGGGTCCAGCCAGGGCCGTCCCGGTCCAGGTCAAACGGCCAATCGGGCAGCAGCCAGTGCAGCGTGACGGTCAGCGGCGCACCCAGGTGCGCCAGGCCGGGCAGCGGCCGCAGCGCGTCCAGCACCTGCCAGCCGCCCGGCTGCGGCGCAACCCAGCGGGCGTGCTCTACCCCCAGGCGGCGATAGCCGTCGTGGACAGCCGCCAGGGCCTGGCTGCCGGCGAGCCGCGGTTCATCAGCCGGGAACCCCCAACTCGCCGCCTCGCCGGGCGCTAAACGGCGCGCCTGGGCCCGCTCCAGGTAGAGGAAACGCCCGGCGGCCAGCATCTGATCGCGCTGATTGACCGTGACGGTATTGTGCACTTCCGCCCGGCGCAGCGCATTATCCCAGGGCGGCGGGGTGTTGTAGAGATACGTGCCGGGATCAATGGCCAGGTTGGCCCCGCGCCACCACAGGTCCAGGTGCAGCTGGTCGGCGTGCCCGGGGCGGCTGTCGAAATGGGCCGCCCGCAGGTAGGCCCACGACTCACCCTCGGCCGCACGCAGCACCAACGGCGCGCCGGGCTCCGCCGGCAGCGCGTCGGGCTCTGCCGCCGGTCGGGTGGAGGCAGGCGCGCCGGGCTGGACCGTCCGGCCGCCCATCCACAACCCGATTTCATCCCACGGCCCAGGCGGAAAAACCGGCCCGCCCAGGAAAGCCAGCGCGGCGGCTTGCAGCGCCGGGCGATAATCATGGAACCCGCCCCCAGCCAACGGGAAGATATATGCGCCATCGTTCGGCCCCAGGTTCGGCACGCGGCCGGAGAGCGGGTCGACCAGGGCCAGCAGCCAGCGCGTGGCTTCAGCCAGCCGGCGCCGGCTGAGCGGCGGCCAATCATCGCCGGCGGCGCGGCGCAGGCAGTCCATCCAGACCGCCAGCTGCAGCGCCAGGCGGTGGTAATTGGCGCTGTGCTGGGCGTAAGCCCCACCGGCGGCGATCTGCGCCTGCAGCCCTTCGTTAAACAGCCACCACCCCCGGGCGCGCCAGCCGGCCGCCTGCGGGTGTTCCGGCAGCGCCAGGCCGGTGGTGTACAGCCCGGCGGCTTCGCTGAGCAGGTGGTTGTTGTTCTGCGCCCGGGCATAGGCGAGAGTGGGCGGGATACGCCGGGCATGCTCGGCGATCGCCTGGGCCAGCCGGGATTGGCGGTCGGGGCAGCTGTGCGGCGAGCCGGCGAAGACCTGCCCGGCAAAGGTAAACGCCGCCAGGCGCAGGGCCGCTTCCTGGGCCGAGGCCCAGTGCGGGCCGCGATAGGGCGGGTTGGCGTCCAGGAAGCGCTGCGCCTGTCGCCAGAAAGCTTCCGAAAAACGCTCATCACCAGTCAGGCGGTAAGCCCGCCCGAGGGTAAAAACCCAACCAAAACGCGCCGGCTCCCAGGTGAACTTGATGTCGGCCGGCTCAGCCAGCTCAGGCCCCGGCGCGGGGACTGCGCCGCTCTCGTAGGCGGTCCAGTGCCGCAGTTCGCCGACCGGCGCCAGCCGCAGCGGCATCGCCGGCCCGCCAAACAGGCGCGCCTGCCCGGCGGCGATTTCATCCGCCTCAGCCAGCAGCGCGGCGCGCGGCGCACCGAAGCGCTCGTCTGGTTCCAGCAGGCGGGCCAGGTCGCCGGCCGACGGCAGATCCAGCAGCGGGCGCAGCGCGCCGGGCGAGCGGTCTTGCGGGGCTGGCGCAGGGCGGCGGCGATAGCGCCCGCCGACGAGCGACAGGCGGTAGATGCCGTACCAGGCCAGCTGCGCCGCGCCCAGCTCGCGCAAGGCCAGCCCGCCCAGGCGGGCGCGGCGTAAAGCGGCAGTGAGATGGACGCGCAGCGGCATGCCCCCGATGATAGCATACTTTGCCGCGCCGCAGCCGTCCATCAGGCCGCGATTCGCTGGCGAGGGGCGGGCGGATCAGCCGCCGGCGGCGCTTGAGTGATCATGATTGCCCGATGAGCGTTGCATTCCGCGCCTCTCAGTATTTTTGAGAATCGTGTTATAGTTAACAGACGGGTTCATACCATACGACGAAAAAATTTAGCAAGACGTAAGCCGACCCGACCCGTATCGAGGAAATAATCTATGAAAAAAGTTCTCGTCATGATCGCCCTGCTGGCCATGATGGTGATTGCCAGTTCGGAGCCCAACCCGACCATTCGCTTTACCGTCGTCAACAAATCGGGCATGGACATCGCCGTGCAGCTGCGCAACCCGGGCCGGGTGTGCATGAACTGCGCCGATTCCACCGACCCCAAGTTCTACTACCTGCCCGTGTTGTCCGGCGACCGGGAGATGCCCAACGCCAAGAATTTTTTCATCGAAAAAGAGACCTACCAGATGCAGGTTTTCTTCATCGAGACCTGGGATCCGGTATACGGGTTTGAATGCGACACCACCATCCCGGCCGTGCTGCAGGCCGCCCGCAACATCCGCCTGACCATCCTGCCATGCGAAGCCACCTTCCGCAAGCTGGGCGAGGGCGGCATGTGGAAGTTCATGCCCTACATGGCGGAGGGATATTTCAAGCGCATCTGGTACAAGCGGTTCATCTACTGAGCGAGGGACGGCGTCAGGGGAGCAGGATAAAAACAGCGCCGCCGGTGAAACCCACCCGGCGGCGCTGTTTTTAATCCCTACACAAACTTACACAACCTTGACCAGGTGGTAGGTCTTCTGGCCTTTGCGCAGCACCAGGAACTGGCCTTCGATGGCATCCTCGATCGTCACGCTGCGCGATAGGTCTACGCGCTGGTTGTTCAGGTAGACCCCGCCGCTCTGCAGCAGGCGGCGCGCCTCGCTTTTTGAGGGAGTAGCGCCGCTGTTCGCCAGCAGATCGGCGACCGGCAGCCCGCCTTCCAGGCTGCCCTTTGGCAGCGCGCTGGATGGCACATCGGCGAAGATCTCGCGCACGTCCCCGGCGGTCAGCCCAGACATTTCGCCGCCGAACAGCACCTGGGCGGCCTTTTCGGCCCGCTCCAGCGCGCTGGGGCCGTGCACCAGGGCGGTCATCTCGCGCGCCAGCCGGCGCTGCGCCTGGCGCTGCTCGGGCCGCTCGCTCACTGCCGCTTCCAGCTCCATCACCACAGGCTGGTCCAGGAAGGTGAACAGCTTCAGGTACTTGACCACATCGCGGTCATCGGTGTTGAGCCAGAACTGGTAAAACGCGTACGGCGAGGTGCGCTCGGCCGACAGCCACACCGAACCGGACTCGGTCTTGCCGAACTTGGTGCCGTCAGACTTGGTGATCAGCGGGTAGACCATCCCAAAGGCCGAACTGCTGCGCATGCGGCGGATCAGCTCGGCGCCGGCGGTGATGTTGCCCCACTGGTCGCTGCCGCCGGTCTGCAAACGGCAGCCCTGCTGATCGTGCAGGTAGAGGAAGTCGTAAGACTGGAGCAGCATGTAGCTGAACTCGGTGAAGCTGATGCCGGAATCGCGGTCCTCCATGCGGGAGCGCACCGAGTCCTTGGCGACCATGGAGTTGACCGAGACATGCTTGCCGACGTCGCGGAG
>JBJSYW010000222.1:0-4500 GCA_046089985.1 Chloroflexota bacterium | reverse complement strand
GGCGAGCAGGCGCGCCTGGTGCGGGCTTTCAACGTGCTGCGCCAGTATGATGAAGACCAGGCGCTGCCGGCCTGGGAGCAGCTGTCCGGTTACCTGCTGCCCGGCGGGCTGCTGGTGGAGGGCACTTCTACGCCCAGCGGGGCGCTGTGGGCCGCCAATATCCTGCGCCGCGGCTCAACCGGCCTGCGCCAGGAAGCGCTGGTGTTCTTTACCAACTTCCGCCAGGGCTTCGACCCGGGCGATTTTCAGGCCATCCTACCTAAAAATTATATCCACCGGGTGCTGCCCGGCGAGCCGATCGGCGAGTTCTTTAATGCCTGGAAGATCGCCGCCGCCGAGACCAGCGCCGTGCAGGCCTGGGGGCCGCGCCAGTGGTACCGGGCAGCCGCCAGGCGCCTGGCTGAACGGGGCTACCGCATCAACCTGCACCCAGGCTGGCTGTCGCGCGGCTGGATGATCTGGTCCGACCCGGCGGGCGCGCCGCAAACCGCCGCAGGCTGACGCTCAGGCGTTGGGCTGCAGCATGTGCAGGAAGGCTTCGACCACCTGCGGGTCGAAGTGCGTGCCCGACTGCTCGCGGATGTATTCCAGCACCGTGGCCTGGTCCCAGGCTTTGCGGTACGGGCGGTCTGAAGTCAGCGCGTCATAGACATCCACCACGGCGAAGATGCGGGCCGAGATGGGGATGTTCTCGCCCTTCAGCCCGCGCGGGTAGCCCGAACCGTCCCACCATTCATGGTGGCAGTAGGGCACATCCAGCGCCTGCTTCAGGTATTCGATCCCGTTCAGGTGACTGAACGCATACTCGGGATGGCGGCGCATGGTGGCCATTTCTTCGATGGTCAGCGGCCCGGCCTTGTTCAGGATGCTGTCGGCGATGCCGATCTTGCCGACATCGTGCAGCAGCGCGCCGCGGCGCAGGTGCACCTGCATCTCTTCGCTCATCCCGATCGTGTGGGCCAATTCCATCGTCAGCCGGGTGACGCGCTGGGTGTGGTCTTCGGTTTCCTTGTCGCGCAGGTCCAGCAGGCGCACCCAGCCTTCCAGGGTGGTATCGTAGGCCAGGCTCAGCTCGCGGTTGGCGTGCTGCAGGCTGTCGACCAGCGTGGCGTTATCGATGGCGATGGCGGCCTGGCCGGCCAGCGTATCCAGGAAGCTCAGCCATTCCGGGTCGGGGGTCAGCGGGACGCGGTGATAGACTTCCAGCACACCCAGCGTTTCGCCTTTGGCCACCAGCGGCGCGCCGTGGTAGGCCACAAAGCCCTCCTCGCGCCACAGCTGGGCCAGCTCGCTTTCGCCGGCCTGTTGATCCAGGTTGGCGATGTGGATCGTCTGGCCCGAGCGGATGGCATGGTGGGCCGGGCCGGTGTCCAGCGACAGCCGGGATGCGGCTGCCCGGTGGCCGCGGAAGCCCTTGGCGGCGCGGTATTCCAGCCAGGTTTTGCCGGTGTTGAACAGCAAGATGCCGGCGGCGTGCGCCCCCAGCTGCAGCAGGACGTGCTCCAGCAGGGTGTCCAGCGTGTTCAGCAGGCCCAGGTTGCCGGTGATGCTGATGTCGATGGTGCGCAGCGCATTCAGGCGGCGCAGCTGGCGCTGGATGTGCTCCTCGGCGGTCTTGCGCTCGGTGATATCGCGCAGGATGCCTTCGTGGGCCACCAGGCTGCCGCTGCTATCGTAGATGCCCACGTTGCGCCCTTCCATCCAGATCATCTGCCCGTCGGTACGCAGCAGGCGGAAGATGATCGGCGCCGATTGGGCTGCGCTGCTGAACACCTCGCGCACGCGCGACAGGTCCTCGGGGTGGATCGCCTCCACAAAGCGGTTGAAATCCTGCAGCAGCTGCTCGGGCCGGTAGCCGGTGATCGTATAGGCGGCGGGGCTGATGTACTCCAGTTCGGCGCGCGGCTGCAGCCGCAGGCGGTAGATGATATCCGGGGCATTCTCTGCCAGGCGCCGGAAGCGTTCTTCACTGGCCTGCAGCGCCTGCTGCTCGCGCAGCAGTTGGGCGCGGTGGTAGGCGTTTTCCATCAGCCCGGGCAGGCCGAACAGATAGCCGGGGCTTTTCACCACATAATCGCTGGCCCCCAGGCGCAGCGCCTGGGCTGCCAGCTCTTCATCGCCGCGCGCCGTTACCAGCACGATCGGCAGGTCCAGCGCGCGCGCCTGGCGCAGCTCTTTCAGCAGGTCCAGCGCGCCCGGTTCCTGCTGATGGTAATCGAGCATCAGGGCGTCATACTGCAGCGGCTCGCCGCCGGGCAGGCGTTGGAAGACTTCCCGGGCGGTGTGCACCACCTCCAGGTGGATGTGCGGGGCGTGGCTGGCGAAATGGCGCCGCGCCAGCTCGATGTCGTTGGGGTGGTTGTCCAGGTACAGGATGCGCAGCGGGCGCTGCCGCCGGGCCTCCTCCATTTTGTACCGCTCGAGGGCGTTTTCTAGCGTCACCCACAGGTGGTCCAGGTAATTCTGGCGCTTCACCAGGTAATCGTTGGCCCCGGCTTTCAGGGCCGAGACGGCGATCTCTTCGTCGCCTTGCCCGGTGATCACCACTACCGCCAGCGGCAGCTTGTTCTCGCGCACATGCGAAAGCAGCGCAAACCCGCTGCCATCCGGCAGGCGCAGGTCGGTCAGCAGCAGTTCAAAGCGCTCGGCGCTTGCCAGGCAGCCTAACGCCTCCTGCTGCGAGCGGGCGATCTCCAGGCTGAAATGCGGGGCGGTGCGCTGCAGCGCCCGGCGGGTCAGGTCGGCATCGAACGGATCGTCTTCAACGTATAAGATCTTCATTTGCACCTCTTGCCTACCAGCAAGACTCTCCACAGGGATCTGCAGCGAATGTGGCGGGTATGGGTAAGGGAAGCGCCATCCGGGTTAGTTGGGCGGAATGTTGATCACATTCCAATACAGGTCGATCTGAGCGGCCACCTCGACGAATTTTTCGAAGTCGACTGGCTTGACGATATACGAGTTCGCCCCCAGTTTGTACGCGGTCTGGATATCGCGGTCCTCGGCCGATGTGGTCAGGATGATGACCGGCACGCGCTGCGCCAGCCGGGAGCTTTTGTATTGGTGCAGGATCTCCAGCCCGCTGACTTTGGGCAGGTTGATGTCCAACAGCACCACCACCGGCAGCGGCTCGCCCGTCTCCCAGCGCTCCAGGTATGCCAGGGCCTCTTCACCGTCGCAAGCCACCTCGATGGGGTTGAGCAGCTTGCGCCGGGCAAAGGCGCGCCGGGTCAGGTCGACATCCATCGGATTGTCTTCCACCAGCAGGATGGGGCGGTTGGGGTTGTTCATGGTGCGGTGCGACTCCTGGATAGCGGGGCTTACTTGGGCGGCGTATTGAGGCTGCACCAGTAGCTTTGGATCTGATCGACGATGTGCATAAAGCGGTCGAAATCGACCGGTTTGACGATGTAGGAGTTAGCGCCTTCCTGGTAGGCGATCTGGATGTCGCTGTCTTCGGTTGAGGTGGACAGGATCACCACCGGGATGGTCTGGAACTGCTGGTGGGTCTTCAACTGGCGCAGCACTTCCAGGCCATCGACCTTGGGCAGCTTCAGGTCCAGCAGGATCAGGATGGGCAGCGGGCCTTTATCTTCCCAGCGGCGGATAAAATTCAGCGCTTCTTCCCCGTCGCGGGCCACTTCGATGGGAAAAGCCACTTTCTGGCGCACGAATGCCCGGCGGGTCAGGTCCACGTCCATGGGATTGTCTTCCACCAACAGGATCGGCCGCTCAAAAGGACTCATTTGGGTATCTCCAGGTAAAACGTCGCTCCCGAACCGGGGATGCTCTCGGCCCAGACGCGTCCCCCAATCCGCTGCATCACCTTTGAAACCAGCGCCAGGCCAATGCCCGTGCCCGGGTACTGTTCGGCGCGATTCAAGCGCTGGAAAACCTCGAATATGCGATCGTGGTACTGCATGTCAAACCCGATCCCGTGATCGCGCACTGCCAGGGTATAGCCGGCGGCGCTGTCTGCCCCACTCACTTCGATCTGCGCCGGCGCGTCCGGCAATCTAAATTTTATCGCATTATCCAATAAACTGTGCAGCGCCTGGCGAAGTTCAACCGGTTCGAGCATCAACTGAGCCGGGGCGACTTGCACGCCGACCTGCACCTGGCGGGCGACGGCCGGATGGCGGTATTCGCCGGCCACATTCTCCACCAGCGCGGCGATCTCCACCGGCTGGCAGTTGACCGGTTTCTGCTCCAGGTGCGAATAGGTCAGCAGATCTTGGATCAGCTGGTCCATCTGCTGGGCGGCGCTGCGGATCGAGCGCAGGTAGACCTGCCCCTGGGCGTCGAGAATGGTTTCATACTCGTCCAGCAGCAGCCGGGCGTAGCCGTCGATGCCGCGCAGCGGCGCCTTCAGGTCATGCGAAACCGAGTAGGTGAAGGTAGCCAGCTCGCGATTTTTGGCTTCCAGCTGGGTGGTGCGCCGGGCCACGCGTTCTTCCAGCGTGGCGTTCAGGCGGCGGATCTCTTCTTCGGCCCTGCGCC
>JBJSYW010000221.1:0-6103 GCA_046089985.1 Chloroflexota bacterium | reverse complement strand
GCCCGCAGCCCGGGCAGACCGCCGCGTCTTCAATGCTCTGCAGCAGCGCTTCCTCCTCCAGGCTGTGCTGGTACTCTTCCTCCAGCGTGCGCGCCGGTCGCAGGATCAGGTACACCACGATCCCCGGCAGGAACAGCACCGCCGCCGAAAGCACCGCCAGGATGCGCGCCAGCGGGTCACGGCTGCGCCGCCGGATGTCCCGGTAGGTCCAGATCACCAGGCTCAGCCACAGCGCGGCGACAAACGCCCCGCCCCAGGCGGCCAGGAACAGCATGAAGTTGCGCAGGGTCGGATCAAAGCTCATAAAGGGGTCTCCGCGAAGCGATTATAGCACAACGCCCCGCTTGCCAGTTTGCCAGATCGGCAGTATCATCAGGGGGCGGCACGCTGATCCCTTTTGCCTCGATTATCGTCTTACAGGAGCTTGTATGCGCGAAACCCCCTCCCCCTACCGGATTTCTGATCTGGACGCCGACCAGCGCCCGCGCGAGCGGCTGGCGCTGCACGGCCCGCAGGCGCTTAGCAGCGCTGAACTGTTGGCGATCCTGCTGCGTGTGGGCGTGCCCGGCGAAAACGCCGTGCAGGTCGGCCAGCGCCTGCTCAACAACCTGGGCGGCCTGCCGGGTATCCACCGCGCCTCGCTGGACGAGGTGTGCGCTGAGCACGGGGTTGGCCCGGCCAAGGCGGCCCAGATCAAGGCCGCCATCGAGCTGGGCCGCCGCCTGGTGGCCGAAGCGCCCGAAGAGCGCCCGGCGATCCACTCTCCGGCCGACGCCGCCAACCTGCTGCTGTACGAGATGGGCGCGCTCGAACAGGAAGAGCTGCGCCTGATCCTGCTGGACGTGCGCAACCGCCTGCTCAGCATCGCCCCGCTGTACCGCGGCTCGGCCACCTCGTCGCAGGTGCGCGTGGGCGAGCTGTTCAAGACTGCCATCCGCAAAAACGCCGCCCACCTGATCGTGGTGCACAACCATCCCAGCGGCGACCCCACCCCCTCGCCGGACGACGTGGCCCTGACGCGCGCCATCGTGCAGGCCGGCAAGCTGCTCGATATCGACGTGCTGGATCACCTGGTGATCGGCCGCGGCCGCTGGGTTTCGCTGAAAGAGCGCGGGCTGGGCTTTTAGCCTGCATCCTGCGGCCCGGTGCTGCGTCAGGCGCTGCGGCGGACGGCGAACCCGGCGAACTCTCCGCTGGCCTCCAGCCACTCGGGCAGCAGCGTGGTCACATTGGCCATGCGCGGCCCCACGCCCAGGCTGTGCAAAAAGCGCTCCAGCACCGGGCGCGGTCCTTCGGCGGTCACTTCCACCGAGCCGTCCCAGCGGTTGCGCACCCAGCCGTTCAATCCAAACGCGTCTGCCGCCTGCTCTACAAAGGCGCGGTAGCCCACGCCCTGCACGCGCCCTTCGACGATCACGTGCAGGCGGACGGGGGTGGGGGGCTGCTCGCTCATCTGGACCTCCATCGGGGGGATTACGGGCGCGGCCGGCTGCGGGCGCGGTGCAGCACCAATCCCAGCGGCGCGGCCAGCACCGCCGCCAGCAGCACCACCCAAGGCAGCAGGTTGGCTGCCGCGGCGGCGGTGGTGTCTTCGGCCAATGCTTCACCGCGCCAGCTGCGCTCCAACTGGCTGAGGCTGCGCCCCAGCGCCCGCTGGGCGCCGCGCTCGCAGTCCAGCCCGTTGGCATAGGTGCTGATCAGCTCCTGCAGCCCGCTGGTGCCGTAGGCGCCGTGCAGGTACTTGACAAACGACGCCGACTGCGCATAGGAAAGGATGGCGTTGGATGCGTCGCGCGGGAACGACTGGCACAGGCTGCTCATCGGCAGCAGCGCATCGCGTGCCACCGCATCTTCTAAGATGATCTGGTAATCGGAACTGGGGTACAGCTCGGCCAGCGACGACAGGCCTTCGTTCAGCCAGGTGGGCAGGCTGCGATAGCCCAGGTTGGTCGACTGGTAGAGCAGGATGTGCATCAGTTCGTGCGGGATGCGCTGCTGGATCAGCAGCTGCCGGTCTGGGCCGGTGGGCAGCGCCGCCACCACCACCCCCAGGTCGGGGTCGGCGTGCCCGGCCACCCAATCGGCGCTGTTCGGGTGCAGCGCTTCTTTCATCGTGGCCGAATCCGGGTAGATGTAAATGTCCAGCGTGGTCGGCAGCGGCAGCGGGATCAACTGCTGCACCTGGATCACGCCTTGCTGGGCCGCATCCAGCACGTCCTGGGCGAACTGCAGGTCGCCTTCATACCAATAGACGTGGAAGGGCGGCTCTTCCAGCGAACTCCACGCAAAGCGGTTGTCGCGGTAGAAAAATGTGCTGGCCGCGGTGCGCAGCACCTGCCCGTCTTCCAGGGTCACCTCCCAGCGGTATTCCACCCAGGCAAACGCCGGCAGGTTGTAATCGGCGATCGGGTGCACGTATTCCATCTGGGCCGAGCCGTCCAGGTTAGGGATGACGCGCGCCTGCCCCAGGTTGGTGCGCGTGTCGTTCTGGGCCTGGAAGAACACCACCGCCTTCTTTACTGCCTGGTCGGTCTGCAGCCGGGCGCTGAAGGTCACACTTTGGCCGAACTCGTACACCACCAGCGGGTCACTGATCTGGCCGGCGGCCCACGCCGCCCCGACCGGCAGCGCGCCGCCCAGGGCCAGGATCAGCAGGCAGGCCAGCAGCATGCGGCGCATCGCTCAGGCTCCCAGCAGGTACAGCATTGGGGTCAGCGTCAGCGGGCTGAGCAGTGTGTTGACAAACACCGCCGAGCTGACAAACGCCGGTTCGGCGTCGAACTCGGTGGCCAGCACCGTGTTCAGCACCGCGGTGGGCATGCCGGCCTGCAGCGTGACCGCCTGGAAGGCCGGCCTGCTGAACCCGCCGGCGCGCGCCAGCAGCAGCGCCGCCAGTGGGCTGACCACCAGGCGCATCAGGCTGCCCAGCGCCAGCGGCAGCTTGTACTGCCGCCAGGCCGCCTGGTGCAACTGCATCCCCAGCAGCACCAGCATCGCCGGGATGGAGGCGTCGCCCAGGATCTTGGTGGTGCGCTGCAAAAACAGCGGGATCTGCCAGCCGGTGTTCATAAACAGCAGCGCCAGCGCCAGGCTGTAGACGATGGGGACGCGGTACAGGTTCACAATCGATCGCAGCAGGCCCATACTGCCTGCAGATGCAATCACCGTGCCCAACGTGTAGGCCAGGATCGAACTCATCGCAAAAAACAGGCTGGCGTAGCTCAGCGCGGTCTGCCCGAAGGCGAACATCACCACCGGCAGGCCGAAGTTGCCGGCGTTCATAAACATGCTCACCAGCAGCACCGCCGCCAGCATGCGCTGCTCCAGCCGCAGCGCCTTGCCCGCCAGCCAGGTCAGCAGCCCGGTGACCAGGATCGACAGCGCCGCGAAGCCCATCACCCGGGCGATCTCACTGCCTGCCAGCCGGCTGCCGGTGAGCAGCGTGAACAGCAGGCACGGGCCGAAGATGTAATACACCACCTGCGACAGCCCGCGCGGCGAGATCTCGCTGACGTGGCCCAGCAGGTAGCCGGCGCCCGCCGCCAGGAAGATCGGCGCCAGGTTGTTCAGGAAGATCTGCAGCAGTTGGATCAATCCAGGTCGTCCGGGTCGGGGTCAAAGTCCTCATCGTCTTGCTCGTCATCGGCGAAGTCATCATCCAGGTCTTCGTCATCGTAAGCGCTGTCCAGGTCCACTTCCTCGAACCAATCCTCGGCTTCGTCATCGTCCTTGCCGGCCTCGACCGCGGCCAGGTCCTGCGGAAAGGCCAGGGTGGGCATCATCTGCACTTCTTCGGTGAAGTTCAGGTTATCGATGGCTTCGTCCAGGAAATCGATCTCGTCATCATCGGCGGCCTCGCGCAGCCGCTCCAGCGCCTCGCGCACCCCGGTCCCGCCCACCTGCGAAAGCGCCCAGATGGCGTTGGTGCGGGCGGTTTCATCGGGGTCGTCGAGCATTTCCAGCAGCAGCGGCGCGGCCGCCCTCAGCTCCAACTCGCCGGCGGCGCGGGCGGCTTCGGCGCGCAGCAGCGGCAGTTGGCTGCCCAGCATCTGCTGCACCTGCGGCTGCCACTCGGCGCTGGCCGAACGGCCCATGGCGCTCAGCGCGCTGGCCTTCCAATAGCGGTTTTCGCGCGCAAACGCCTGGCGGATCAGTTCGTCGATGCCCTCGCGGCTGGAATAGCCCAGCGATTCCAGCGCCTCCCGGCGCACCTCGTCGGCGGCCTGGCTGCGATACACCGCCAGCAGCGCGTCTTCCACCTGCAACTGCACCCGGTGCGGGATCTCCTCCAGCTCGCCCTGGTAGACCAGCATGCCCAGCGCGTGGGCCGCCGCCTCTTGCACGGCCGGGGCGCTGTCGGTCTTCAATAGCTCGATCAGCCGCGGCGCATCGCTCTTCTGGATGTATTCGTGCAGCGCTTCCAGCGCCAGTACGCGCGCCTGCGGCTGTGCATCGCCCAGCGCCAGGCGCGCCAGCGCTTCAAACGAGAGCAGCGTGTCGTTCTCGCTGAGCTGGATCACGTCTTCCAGCAGCGCCGTGCGCCGCCATTCGGCCAGGCGTGGCCAGACTGCCGCCAACTGCTGCGTCTCTTCGGCCAGCAGGTCCGACAGGCGGTACAAGAAGCGCGGGTTCAGCGGGGTGTCGGCGTCGAGCAGGGCGTCGATCAACTGCCCAAACGGGATGGTGGAGGGGGAGGGGCTGGGGTTCTTAGCCATGGGTTTCCTATCATGGAGTGCGCACTCCAGCTACCTAAGGTAGTTGGATCGGGTTCAGGAAGTCCTGAACGTTAATGTAGATCAACAGCAGGATCAGCAGCGCAAAGCCGACCATGTGGATCACGTTCTCGTATTGCGCCGGCACCCGCCGGCGGAACAGGATCTCGGGCAGGGTCAGCAAAATCCGCCCGCCGTCCAGGGCCGGGATCGGCAGCAGGTTCATCACGCCCAGCGAGATCGAGATGGCCATGAAGAACCACAGCGGGCTTTGGATGCGCTGGTAGATATCGAACATGCCCTTGTAGCCCACCAGGCGGCCTTCTTCCGGGCTGACCTCGCCGCGCACCATGCGCAGCGGCAGCACCAGGATGCCGCGCACCTGCTCAAAGGCCGCCACGCTGCCGCGGGTCACCGCCTTGTCGATGCTGATCGGCCGGGTGGGGTTGGTCAGCCCCACACCCATCGGCCCTTCGCCTTCGGGTGGGTCGGTGCGTGGGGTCAGCTCCACGGTCAGGGTCTGCTCGCCGCGCTGCACCAGCAGCGCGATCTGGCGGCCCAGGTTCTGGTCGATCAGCTCCTGCATGTGGCTGACGGAGGTGATCTGCACCCCGGCCACTTCCAGCACCAGGTCGCCGGGTTGGATGCCGGCCTGCTCGGCCGGCGAGCCGGGAGCGATGGCCGAGATCAGCACCTTGTCGGGCACCGCCTCGCCCAGCGAGTAGACCAGGAATATCCCCAGCAGCATGCCGGTCAGCAGGTTCATCAGCGGCCCGGCGAACAGCACCCCCAGCCGCACCCACGGGGTGGCGGAGGCCAGCCCGCCCGGCACGTCGGGGTCGTTCTCGCCTTTCGGGCGCACAAACCCGCCCAGCGGGATCCAGTTCAATGAAAAGACGGTCCCCTTGTGCTCAAACAGCTTGACCGCCCGGGGGGGGAAACCGATGCCGAACTCCTCGACATCGACTTTGAAGATCCGGCAGGCAAAGAAATGTCCCAATTCGTGGATGAAGATCAGGACGGCAATGCCCAGGATAAAGGTCACAAGATCCATAGCTCAACTCACCTGTAAGGTCATGGTCATCGGTTGGGCCGGCGTGCGGCGCGCCCCACCTGGCGGAACTGCATTTCCGCTCCATTATATCCTCTTGGGGATGAAACTACCAGCGCATGGGCCGCCCGCGGGCGGCTTTCTAAATCAGCATTAAGCCGGGCCGCCCCGGGGGTGCGGTGGGGGGCGGCGCGACGGCGTTTCTTCAGTATAATCAGGCCCATCCATGAGCGGAGCGGACTTTTCCCATCTCTTGCTGCAGCTGGCGCTGATGCTGGCCTGCGGGCTGCTGCTGGGCCAGGCGCTGCGCCGGCTGCGCCAGCCGGCGGTGCTGGGCGAG
>JBJSYW010000220.1:0-2785 GCA_046089985.1 Chloroflexota bacterium | reverse complement strand
CGGCCGCCGCCGGGGTGATCTTCCTGCTGGCCTACCTGCTGGCCCCCGAGCGCGGCTTGCTGGCGCTGGCCCGCCGGCGGGCGCGGCAGCGCTGGGAGTTCGCCCAGACCATGCTGGCGATCCACCTGCTCAACCACGAGGGGCTGCCGGAGGCCGAACAGGAGAGCCGCCCGGCGCACCTGCGCGAGCACATGCGCTGGGAAGCGGCCTTTGCTGCCGGCGTGCTGCGGCGCTCGGTCGAGCAGGGTTGGGTGACGCTGCAGGGCGAGCGTCTGGCGCTTACCGAGACCGGCCGGGCGCGAGCGGCGGAGGCGCTGGCGCGTTGAAATAGGCAGCCGGCAGGGCGAAAGATCGGTATAATCAGGAGCGTGAACGCGCTGCTGCCAATCCGCTGGGCGATGCTGTGGGCGGCGGCCCTGCTGCTGGCCGCCTGCACCGCCTGTCTGCCTGCCGGCCCCACCGGCGCGCCCGGGCCGGCTGTCACCGCGAGCCGCTCGGCCCCCACCGCTGCTGGGCCGATTGCCGTTGAGCCAACCGCCGTTGAGCCAACCGCCGCTGAGCCAACCGCTGTTGAGCCAACCGCCGCTGATCCGGCCTTCGCTGATCCGGCGGACGCCGATCCAACCCCCGGCCTGGCGCGCTCCCCGCGCACCTGCGTCGACGACCTGGCGCTGGTGCTGTGGCTGGACCCCGACAAGGCCAATCCGACCCTGGCCCCGGTGCTGCCCGCCGGGCTGGGGCAGCGCGCCGGCTGGCGTGTCCGCAACACCGGCAGCTGTACCTGGGACAGCGCCTATTTCCTGCAGCCGGCCGCCGGCGGCGCTCCGCAGCCGCTGCCCCGTCCGGTGCGCCCCGGCGATACGATCGACCTGTTCGTCGCCTATACCACCCCGCAGCAGCCCGGCCCGCTCACCCTGGCCTGGGACCTGCGCGACGGCGGCGGGCGGTTGGTAGGCCCGCCGCTGACCCTCAGCCTGCAGTCGGCTGATCTGCCGCTGCCCACGCTTGCGCCGGACCCCCTGATCGCGGCCTACCCGGCATCGATCTACCTGGGCCAGAGCGCCACGCTCTCCTGGCAGGCGCGCCAGGCGGTGGCAGCCTACCTGTACCCGCTGGGGCAGCCCTGGCAGAGGCACCCCGTTGCGCTGCAGGGCGACCTGGTGGTGGCCCCCGAGCGCACCACCACCTACGAACTGCGCCTGGTGCGCGGCGACGGTTCGGTGCAGACCTACCGCCAACAGGTCGAGGTTGACCGGCGCGAGCCGCCGCAAATCGTCTTCCTGCATGCTGAAGCGGACGATTTTGATGAAGATGAGGTGCCGTGCGTTACGCTGGAATGGTCGATCATCGGGCAGGTCAGCCAGGTGCTGCTCTTCCGTGACGCGCTGCTGATCGGCGAAGGGCTGGATAAGCTGGGCGTTCACCGCGACTGCCCGAGCGCAGCCGCCCGCTACCTGTATACGCTGACGGCGATCGGCCTGGACGAGAACGACGAACTCAGCTGCGCGTTGGACGTGGGGTTCACCGGTGAAGAGAGCCGCCTGTGGTTGGCAGCGCAGCTGTGGTTCTCCAGGCCGCTGCGCCAGTGCCCCGACCTGGGTGGATGACGGCTAGCCGGCGGGCTGTACAAAGACCTGTTGGGTGATCGCTGGACCTAGCACCACATCCTGCGCCGCGCCGCCGATTTGGATGGTCAGGTTGCGGTCAAACTCCGAATAGGTCAGCACGCGCACCTGCGCCCCGGGCACTAACCCCAGGCTGCCCAGGTGGCGCAGCAGCTGCGGGTCGGCGCTGTTGACGCGCTGCACAACCGCTGCCTGCCCGGGGCGCAGCGCCAGCAGTGCGGTCAGCGCCCCGCCAGGCAGGCTCAGGTCGCGCCCGGGGATCGGGTCGCCGTGCGGGTCGTGCGACGGATCGCCCAGCGCTTTTGAGATCTGCTCCTCGAACTTCTCGGAGATAAAATGCTCCAGCTGGTCGGCCTCCACGTGGACTTCGTCCCAGGCGTAGCCCAGGATCTGGTGCAGGAACATCTCCAGCAGGCGGTGATGGCGCAGCACCTCCAGCGCCACGCGCTCGCCCTGCGGGGTCAGCGCTGCGCCGTGATGGCGCTGGTAATCCACCAGCGGCGGGTCGGTCTCCGCCAGCTTCTTGAGCATCCCGGTGACCGAGGCGGGGGTGATTTTCAACGCCTCGGCGATCTGGTTGGTGCTGGCGCGCGGCTGCTGCCGGGTGATCGCGTAGATCGCCTTCAGGTAATCTTCGATCGGCTGGGTCAGGCGCTCGCGCATCGAACCGCCGTCTTCCATCCTCAAGCCTCCTGCAGCAGGCGCTGGATCACCTGCAGGCACAGCTCGGCCTTAGGCACGAAGGACGAGATCAGCACGAACTCCGGCTCTTTGCTGCCATCGGCGGCGCGCTCCGAGCAGTGGGCGTTGTCGCCGCACGGACCCAGCCCGTCGATGGTGGGGAAGCGGTGCCAGATCAGGTTGCCGTCGCTCAGCCCGCCGCGCAGCTCCACCGGCACCTCCAGGCCCAGCGCCGCGCCGGCAGCGTGGAACAGCGCGTACAGCCGGTCGGTAGCGGGGTTCCGGGGCCAGGGAACGTTGCGGGCGATCATCTCGACCTGCACCCGGCACGGGTGACCGTCCTGGCTGGCGACGTCGCTGCTGCCGTCCAGGGCCAGCATCTTCTGCACCCCGTCTTCAAAGACCTGTGGATCAAAGGCGCGCATCTCCACCGCCAGCTCGGCGGCATGCGGGACGCGATTGACCACCGTGCCGCCGCG
>JBJSYW010000219.1:0-7126 GCA_046089985.1 Chloroflexota bacterium | reverse complement strand
CGACTGTTCGGCGCAGCGCCGCCACCAGAAGGTGATCGAAGAAACCCCCTCCCCACTGCTCGACGCACCGCTGCGGGCCGAGATGGGCGCCGCGGCCGTCGCCGCCGCCCGCGCCGCCGGGTATACCAACGCCGGCACGGTCGAGTTCATCCTGGACCCATCCACCCGGCGCTTCTACTTCCTCGAGATGAACACCCGCCTGCAGGTCGAGCACCCGGTGACTGAACTGGTGACCGGGCTGGACCTGGTGCAGTGGCAGGTGCGCATCGCCGCCGGCGAGCGCCTGCCGTTTGACCAGGCCGATCTGCAGCAGCACGGTCACGCCATCGAGTGCCGGCTGTATGCCGAAGACCCGGCCGCGGGCTTCCTGCCCGCTACCGGCCGCCTGCTGCGCCTGGTTGAGCCGAAAGGCCCGGGCGTGCGGGTCGACTCGGGCGTGACCAGCGGCGATGAAATCACCATCCATTACGACCCGATGATCGCCAAGCTGATCGTGCACGCCGAGGACCGCCCGGCGGCGATCCGCAAGATGCTGGCGGCGCTGAACGAGACCATCCTGCTGGGGCTGACCCATAACGTGCCCTTCCTGCAGGCGCTGCTGGAGCACCCCGATTTCGCCGCCGGGCGGGTGCACACCACCTGGATCGAGCAGGAACTGGCCGGCTGGCAGCCGCCGCACTGCGAACTGCCGGCCGAGGTGCTGGTTGGGGCGTCTCGGGCGCAGCTGCTGAACGGCGCGGCGGAAAACGCAGCCGCCGGCGGCGCTTCCCCGCCGGCCGGAAGTTCAGCCGACCGCTACAGCCCGTGGCGCTCGGGCAGCGCCTTCCGCACCGGAGAAGGGTAGGCGGGGATGCATTTTCACTACGAATGGAACGGAGTGATCAGCCAGATGACCCTGGAACGCCAGGGCGAGGGCTTCCGGGCGCTGATCGACGGCGTGCCGTATGCGGTGGAAGTGCTCAACCGCCAGCCGGGCGAGCTGAGCCTGCGCATCGACGGGCGGCCGCTGCGCCTGTATTGGGCCGTAGACGGCGAGCAGCGCTGGGTCTCGCTGGGCGGCTGCACCTTCCGGCTGGCCAAACCGGCCGGGCGCGGCAGCCGGCACGGCGAGACGCCCGGCGAGGCCAGCGTCCGCTCACCCATGCCGGCCCAGGTGCGGGCAGTGCTGGTGGCGGCGGGCGATGTGGTCGAGAAAGGCCAGGCGCTGCTGGTGCTGGAGGCGATGAAGATGGAGATCCGCCTGGCAGCCCCGCACGCCGGCATAGTGGGCCGGGTGCTGGCCGTCGAAGGCGAGCAGGTGGCGCGTGACCAGGCGCTGGTCGAACTGAAAGCGCAGGAGGGCTAGATGGCAGGCAAATATTTCGAGCAGCTGCAGCCGGGGATGCGCTTCCGGCATGCCCTGGGCCGCACCGTCAGCGAGGCTGATAACGTGCTGTTCAGCGCCCTGACGATGAACACCCAGCCGCTGCACCTTAACGAAGAGTTCGCCGCCCAAACCCGCTTTGGGCAGCGCATCGTCAACGGCATCTTTACGATGGGCCTGGTGGTGGGCCTGTCGGTCAGCGAGCTGACCGAGGGCACCATTGTGGCCAACCTGGGCTACGAAAAAGTGCTTCACCCCAACCCGGTCTTCCACGGCGACACAATCTATGCCGAAAGCGAAGTGCTGGAGATGCGCACATCAAATTCGCGCCCCGACTGCGGCATTGTGCGCCTGAAACAAACCGGCCGCAAAGCCGACGGGACGGTAGTGGTGGAGCTGGAACGCACAGTGCTGTTCTTGAAACAGCCAACAACCTGAACGATTCGGAGGGCCAATGCGTGCGCGCAGAGCATTACTGTACATGCCGGGGGATGACATCCGCAAGATCCAGAAAGCCGCCGCCAGCGGCGTGGACTGCGTCTGTATGGATATGGAGGACGGGGTGGCGCTCAGCCGCAAGGCCGAGGCGCGCCAGGTGATCGTCCAGGCGCTGCAGACGCTCGATTTCGGGCGCTCGGAGCGGCTGGCGCGCATCAACGCCGTCAGCAGCGGCTTCGAAACCGATGACCTGGCCGTGGTGCTGCCGGCCCACCCGCAGACCGTGGTGGTGCCCAAGGTGGAGGAAGCGCGCCAGGTGGCCTGGGTGGACGAGATGATCACCCGCAGCGAAGCGCAGCACGGCTGGGCGGCAGGCGAGATCGGCCTGCTGGTGGGGGTGGAAACCGCCCGCGGCATCGTCAACCTGAAGGAGATCGCTTCAGCCAGCCCGCGCCTGCAGGGGCTGATCTTCGGCGCGGAGGACTTCGCCGGCGACGTGGGCGCGGTGCGCACCCCGGAAGCCTGGGAAGTGTTCTACGCCCGCTCGGCGCTGGTCACCCACGCAGCGGCCTTTGACCTGCAGGCCATCGACATGGTCTATATCGACTTCCACGACACCGAGGGGCTGCGGCGTGAGGCCGAAGCCGGAGCCAGGCTGGCGTTCTCGGGCAAGCAGATCATCCATCCCAACCAGATCGCCCCGGTGCACGCCGCTTTCACCCCCAGCCCGGCGCAGATCGAGTACGCGCTGCGTGTGCGGCGCGTCTTTGACGAACAGCAGGCGATCGGTAAGGGCGCTTTTGCGCTGGACGGCAAGATGATCGACGCTCCGATCATCAAGGCCGCCGAGCGCGTGCTTTCCGCCGCTCGCGCCGCCGGACAGTTGGATGGCGTATAATCAGGCCGGGAACGTTTCTTGCACCCTCGCTCCTGGGAACCCTGCCATATGAAAAACCGCCTCTTCTGCCTCCTGGCTCTGCTGGCGCTTCTGCCGGCCCTGACCGGCTGTAACATCCCGGCCAGCATGCTGCCCGACGCCTGGACCACCCCGGCCGCCCCGGATCAACCGGGCGCCTCGGCCGGAACGGGCGAGCCCGGGTCGATCGCCACCCCGCTGCCGCCCACGCCGCAAACGCTGGTCAGCTTCCGCGTGCTGGCGCCCGAAAACACCCCGCCGGGCACGCTGGTCTACCTGACCGTGCTGGACGAGGTGACCGGGCTGGCGCTCAACAGCCAGGCCATCCCGATGGAGCCGCTGCCGCGCCAGGCAGAGAGCGGGCCGTTCGCGCACATCCTGACCATCCCGCTGCCGATCGGCTCGGTGCTGACCTACCGCTACGAGCGCGACGCGATGGGGGTGCGGGTGGCCGAGCACCTGTCGGACGGCACCCAGGTGCGCTACCGCATGTACGTGGTGCACGGGCAGGGCGTGGTGGAAGATGTGGTCAGCCGCTGGACCGATACCGATTTCACCTATCCCACCGGGCGCATCAGCGGCAAGGCAGCCGATGCGGTCAGCGGCAAGCCGCTGCCCAACCTGCTGGTCGAAGCGGGCGGGATGCAGACCTTCACCGCCGCCGACGGCAGCTACCTGCTGGAAGGGCTGCCGCCCGGCACGCACAACCTGATCGCCTATGCGTTGGATGGCGCTTACCGCCCGTTCCAGCAGGGGGCGCGCGTGGCCGAGCAGTCCACCACCCCGGCCGATTTCGCCCTGCAGCCGGCCCCGCCGGTGAGCGTGGTGTTCGTGGTCAAAGCGCCGCCCAACACCCTGCCGGTGGTGCCGCTGCGCATGGCCGGCAACCTGCTCAACCTGGGCAACAGCTTCGGCAACCTGGCCGGCGGGATGAGCGGCGTGGTGGGGCGCATGCCGGTGATGAAGGCGCTGCCCGACGGGCGCTACACGCTCACCCTCAGCCTGCCGGCCGGCGCCGACCTGCGCTATAAGTACAGCCTGGGCGACGGTTTCTGGAACGCCGAACGCACCCCGGATGGCGCTTTTCGCCTGCGCCGGCTGATCGTGCCCGAGACCACCGCCCTGGTGGAAGACACCATCGACAGCTGGCAGGACAACCGCGCGGCGATGATCACCTTCGATGTGCGCGTCCCGGGCAACACCCCGCCGGGCGACAGCGTGTCGATCCAGTTCAACCCGCTGATCGGCTGGACAGAGCCGGTGCCGATGTGGAACCTGGGCGGGAACCGCTGGGCCTACATCCTGTTCAGCCCGCTGAACCTGCCGGGCAATTTCAGCTACCGCTACTGCCGCAACGCACAGTGCGGCTACGCCGATGACGCCTCCACCCCCGGCCTGTACGGCGCGGGGCGCGAGTTGAAAATCACCGGCCGGCCGCAAACCGCCAGCGATACGATCACCGAGTGGAGCGGGCTGCTCGACGCCCAGCCGCCGGTCACCCCGGCGGTGGAAGTGACCGGGCGCGGCGTCGACTACGCGGCCGGGGTTGAGTTCGCCGCCGGCTATTCGGCCTCCTGGGCGGCGCTCTCGCCGCAGATCACCCAGGGGCTGCTGGACCTGGGCACCAATTGGGTCATCGTCGGCCCGACCTGGTCGTACGGGCGCACCGCGCCGGGCAACACCCCGCCGGTGCTGGCCCCTCAGGCCGGCCGCGACCCGCTCAACCCAGATCTGTCCGGCCTGCTGGAGGCCTACGCCGCCGCCGGGTTGAATACCGGCCTGTACCCGCAGCCGCGCTTCGCCCTGCCGGTGGACGAGTGGTGGGCGACTGCCCCGCGCGATGACCCGGGATGGTGGCCAGTGTGGTTCGAACAGTACCGCGCCTTCATCATCAACTACGCCGACCTGGCCTCCGCGCAGGGCGCCCAGGCGCTGGTATTGGGAGGCGGCTGGCTGGCCCCGGCGCTGCCGGGCGGCGTCCTGGCCGACGGTACGCCCTCCGGGGTGCCCGAGAACGCCGAAGCGCGCTGGCGCGGCCTGATCGCCGAGGTGCGCAGCCAGTTCGGCGGATCGCTGCTGTGGGCGCTGGATGAGCAAAGCATCGCTGCCCCGCCGCCGTTCATCGACGCGGTCGACCAGCTCTACCTGGCGCTTTCTCTCGACGCCGGTGAGACGTTCAACAGCAAGCTGGATATGGACCTCGGCGGCTGGTTGGACGGGGTGGCCTACCCGTCGCAGCTGGTCAGCGGCAAACCCCTGGTGCTGGCGCTCGAGATCGCCTCTGGGGCCGACTTGCAAAGCCAGGCCGGCCTGTACAACGAAGCGCTGACCGCCGTGGCCCAGCGCCAGTGGATCAGCGGGTTCATCTCGCGCGGCTATTTCCCGCCCGCCCGGCTGCAAGACCCCGGGCCGTCGGTGAACGGCAAACCGGCCGGCGAACTGCTGAAGCTGTGGTATCCGCTGCTGCGTCGCGAGTGACCGGCACGGCGCGTTCCGACGAGGCAGCATGCAATCACCGCCGGTCGTACTGATCTCGGCCAACGCCGAGTGGCGCTGCCTGCGCCGCATCCTGGATGAAGCGCCCGGCGGCCCGCCGCGCTATGAACAGACGCCGTTCGGCGAGGCCTGCCTGGCGCTTCTCGAGGGCAGGCCGTTCCAGTTCGTACACGGCGGCTGGGGCAAGATCGCCGCAGCCGCTTCCACACAGTGGGCGATCGACCACTACCGCCCAGCGCTGCTGATCAACCTGGGCACCTGCGGGGGGTTCGCAGGGGCCATCGAGCGCGGCGAGATTGTTTTGGCCGAGCGCACCATCGTCTACGATATCATCGAGCAGATGGGCGATTTCGACGAGCATATCGCCCATTACACCACCCAGCTGGACCTGGGCTGGCTGAAGCCGCCCTACCCGCTGGCGGTGCGGCGCACACTGCTGGTCTCGGGTGACCGGGACCTGGTGGTGGAGGAAGCGCCGCTGCTGCAGGCGCGCTACGGCGCAGCCGCCGGCGATTGGGAATCAGGGGCGATTGCCTGGGTGGCGGCGCGCAGCCACACGCCGCTGCTGATCTTGCGCGGCGTCACCGACCTGGTGAGCGCCTGCGGCGGCGAGGCCTACGGCAACCCGGCGTTCTTCGAGCAGGCCACCCAGGGGATCATGCAGCGCCTGGTGGCCTCGCTGCCAGGCTGGCAGGCTGAGCTGGGCGGCTAGAAACAGCGCTCCAGCCAGTCCAGCACATCGTCCAGGTCGCACTGGCGCGCCAGTTCCGCCATCAGCGGGACTTCGTCCACACAGTCCATGTCAATCTCGTATGGCAGGCGCGGGTTGAGGCGGAAATAGGCGTCTGCCAGGAACTGGCGGCACTGGTAATCGGCCAGCCCGGTGCTGCCTTCCAGCATCAGCGTCACCAGGTGAGCGGCCCACTGCGCCAGGCCCCAATCGGCGTCCTCCAGCTCCAGGTGTTTGGGGTTGTGCCCGGTGCCCAGCGATAGCAGCGCAATATCTTCCAGCTTCTGTCCGCCGGTGCCCGGGTGCAGCGCCTGCGCCAGGGCGCACACGCTGGGGTTGCCCGCCACCACCCCACCGTCGATAAAACCCTGGTAGGTGGGGAAATAGGTCGGCGCGGCGGCGGTATACAGCGCCACGTCCACCACCCGCGCTGCCCCATCCGACTCGGCCCCAGGGAAGTTATGGAAGAACTTCGCCTTCCAGGAGCGGTACTGGCGCGGGTCGGCCGGGCGGTTATCCAGGTCAAAAGCCGAGATCAGCACCCGCCTGGGCAGGTCGGCCAGGGTCAGGTCGCCGAACAGCTCGGTCAGGGCGTCTTTCAGCGGGGCCAGGCTGTACTGTGCGCCGATCAGGTGGCCCAGGTCACGTACATCGTCGAACAGGCTGTCGGCAAATACCTGGCGGCCCTGCGTTTCATACAGCCGGCGGATCGCCGCCGGAGTTTTTCCGGCCGCCAGCCCCAACGCCAGCAGCCCGCCGGTGGACGTGCCGGCAAACAGATCGATTTGCTGCAAGAAGGTGGGATGCAGCTGCTCCAGGCGTTCGAGCAGCACAACGGTGAGCACACCCCGGATGCCCCCACCGTCCAAGGATAGGATACGATAGCGTGACATAACTGGACCTCCCACCAAGCATATTGCCGGTATCAGCCGGCCAGCGATACGGGTATTATACCCGCCGCCGGGCGGGCGGTGGCAGGCCAGAGACCGCTGCCGGATGGAATTTTCTCTGGTACACTATCCTTCATCTTGACCATAACCAATCTAGTAGACTGTCAAAACTCAATCTAACAACTGGCCCGAATCTTGCACTCCCTTGGACGGGAGAACAAGAGCCATGTATCAGAAATACGTTGTAGAACTGACCGCCGAAGAACGACAGCACCTTGAAAAACTGACCTCTT
>JBJSYW010000218.1:0-9920 GCA_046089985.1 Chloroflexota bacterium | reverse complement strand
GCCGGGCTGGCGGCGCTGCTGGGACGGCTGGAGAGCCACGGCGGCGAGGCTGCCGGTGAGCTGCAGCGCGAGCTGCAGCGCACCCGCTCGATGCTGGGCGCGTTGGTGGACCTGCACTGGGCCGATTCGCTGTACGAACAGCTGGAGCCAAAGCTGCGGCTGGAGAACACGCTGCGCGCCCTGCGGGCCTTGATCTACGCCGAGAGCCTGGTCCAGGCGGTGGTGGTGCACCTGGAAGATGCACATCACCTGGACCCCGACTCGCAGGTGCTGCTGAAACAGCTGGTGCACACGCCGGCGCGCTACCCGGTGCTGGTGCTGGTCAGCGGGCGCTTCTGCACCCAAGAGGACGAAACGTGCTACCAGCTGCCAGACGAGGTGCTGCTGCCGGCAGTCTATCTGCACCTGGCAGACCTGGACTCGGCCGAAGTGCAGCAGATGGCCGCCGAGATCCTGAACAACGGCTCGATGCGCCCGGCTGCCCTGGGTGTAGACCTGCTGAACTTCTTCCTGGAGAAAACCAGCGGCAACCCGCTGTTTATCGAAGCGCTGGCCGAAGAGTTGAGCGAGCGCGACCTGGTGTGGGTGAAGAACAACCACTGGACGCTCAAGCAGACCCGCAGCGAAGAGGTGCCGGCGGGGCTGAACGCGCTGCTGATCACCCGCCTGGACCGGCTGGACCCGTTGATGAAAAATGCGGTGCAGACGGCGGCGGTGATCGGGCGCGAATTTGAGCCGGCAGTGCTGAGCCAGATGTTGAGCGCCGGAGAAGAAGCCGGCCTGGTGATCGCCCGGGCACAGCAGGAGCAGATCTGGCTCGATTCGGGCAGTGGGCGGCAGGTCTTCCGGCAGACGCTGATGCGGGATGCCGCCTATGCCATGCAGCCGCAAGCGCGGCTGCAGTCGCTGCACGCCCATACGGCGCGCTCGATCGAGCTGGTGCACACCCCCGACCTGGACCCGCACTTCACCGACCTGGCTTTCCATTTCAGCCAGGCGCGCGATGACCAACAGGCGTTCTACTACGCCCGCCAGGCCGGAGAAGCCGCCGCGGCGCAGTACGCCAACTCGCAGGCCATGTATTGGTTCCAGTTGGCGCTGGACTGCGCCGGGCGGCTGCCGGCGGGCTCGGCGCTGGCCGAGCAAGGCGCAGTGCACACCGCGCTGGGCGAGCTGCTGACCACCACCGGGCAGCGCGAACCGGCCGCGGTGCACCTGAACCAGGCGCTGGAGCTGTTCGAGCAAACCGGCAGCCGGGAGGCGCAGGCGCACGCCTGCCGCTGGCTGGCGCGCTTGAGCGAAAACCGGGGCGAATTCCCACAGGCGCTGGCGTGGATCGAGCGCGGGCTGGCGATCCTGGGCGACCAGGAGAGCGTGGAGACTTCCGAACTGCTGAACAATGCCGGGTTGATCTACAGCCGACGGGGCGATTTTGCCGCCGCCGAGCACAGCGCCGGGCGCTGCCTGGAGATCGCCCGCAAGCTGGGGCAGCCCAAACCGCTGGCCCGCGCCCACAACCTGTCTGGGCACATCGCCCGCCTGCGCGGCGAGAGCGGTGCGGCGATCGAACAGTTCTCTCGCTCGCTGGCGATCTACCAATCGGCCGGCGACCTGAACGGGCAGGCGCTGGCCCACAACCAGCTGGCCAACGCGCTGATCGGGACCGGGCGCTGGCAGGAGGCCGGTCAGCACTTTAACCAGGCGCGCCAGGCATTCGAGCAGATCGGCGACACCTACCACCGCATCTTCGTTGACAACAACCTGGGCTGGATCGCGCTCAACCAGGGCGACCTGGACCTGGCACTGTCGTATTACCAGGGCGGGCTGGCGGCGCTGGAAGAGACCGGCGGCTCCCCGTACGTGCTGGGCACATTCCAAATGAACCTGGGCGCCACCTACGTACGGCTGGGCGACGCCGCCGCGGCCCGGCAGCAGCTGGCTACCAGCCAGGCTACGTTCGAAAAAGCCGGTGCGCGGGACTTCCTGCCCGAGCTGCACCGCCACCTGGCTTCGGCGGCGCTGCTGGATGGCGACCTGCCGCTGGCGCGCCGCAACGCCGAACAGGCGCTGCAGCTGGCGCGCGAGTTCAAGATGCGGGCTGAAGAAGGCTGCACGCTGCGAGTGCTGGGCGAGATCGAGAGCGCCGCCGGGCAGGTGCAGCCGGCGCGGCGCTGCCTGCAGGAGAGCCTGGAGATCATGGGCGAGATCGGCGACCATTACGAACGGGCCCGCAGCCTGCTGGCGCTGGCCCGGCTGGCGGCAGACGCCCACCTGCCGGAAGCGGTGATCGCGTCATTCAAGGAACTGCTGCCGAGGCTGCAAGCCATGGGCGCCCGGCAGGAATGGATCGAAGTGCAGTCGTTCCTGCACCAGGTAGAACCCGAATGGGTTCTGCCGCTCGACAAACCATAGAAGTATAAAGACCAAACCAGACTGAAAAACCGGTAAATAATTGAATATCCGGCAGGAGGAACCAATGGAACCTGTAACTCGATCCTGGATCGCACCGCTTCGGGCGAGCAAACTGCTGCGCCTGCTTGGCTCCATTGTGATGGGCCTGGCTCTGGTGGTGGGCGGGCTGGGCATTTCCCCCGCCCCGCTGAACGGCGCGGCAGCCAGCGCCGGCATCCTGGACATCTCGATTAACGGCGGCGGCAGCACCGCGGCCGTGGTCGCCGGGCAAACCGTGTCGGTGCAGGTGAGCTACCAGATGGAGACCGAATTCGCCGCCACACCGGAGTTGGAGCAGTTGGCAGTGGGGCTGGACGATACGCCCGGGTACTGCGTGTATGATGCTGTGCCGCCGGAGGCGCCGGGCGTTTCCGACACGGTCACCTGGACTTTCAGCGCCCCGTCCACGCCTGGCACCTACGCCATCACCGGGGCGATGGGAGCGCTGCTGGGCTGCTCGCTGTTGTTTGACAATTACGCCGGCTATGCCTACCCGGTCGGCTCGATCCAGGTGCGAGCGGCGATGTTTGTACCGGCGGCGCTGAACGGCGATTACCTGCCCGCCCCACAGGGCGGCGACTTCGCCTGGGCGGACGTTGATTCGGACGGCGACCAGGACCTGCTGGCAGCCGGCGGAAGCAGCTATTTCACTCGCCTGTACCTCTCGGCGGATGAGGGTCTGTACGATGCAGCCGCCGGCCTGCCGGAGCTGGCCTATGGCGGGGCGGCCTGGGGCGATTACAATAACGACAACCAACCCGACCTGCTGCTGAGCGGCGACTCGCCCTCCGGGCCGGTGACGCTGCTGTACCCGAACCAGGGCGGCTTCCTCGCCGGCGAACCGCTGGATCTGTCGCTGCCCGGCTCGGTCTCCCCAGATATCGCGTTTATCGACTTTGACGGCGACGGCGACCAGGATATCTTCCTGCCCAACATCCCGCTCGACCCCGACTACCTCAGCTTCAGCCACCGCATCTACCTCAACCGGCAGGGCCGCTTTGACCAATACGTAGAGCTGCCCGAGTTATGGCCCACCGACACGCCCGAACTGGCTGGCTACCGCGGCTGGGTGGGCGGCGCAGCCTGGGGCGATTATGACCGGGATGGACGCCCGGACCTGGCTGCGGTGCTGTACTCCAGCCCCGACCTGGGCCAGCTGGCGCTGTACCAGAACACTGCCGGGATGCTGGTCTCGATGGGCCTGACCACCGGGGAATTTCTGCCGTCGAAGCCGCAGGCTCGCCCGGCGGCGTCCATGATGCTGCAAGCCGATAACGCCTCGGTCTCCTGGGATGATCTCGACCAGGACGGTTGGCCGGACCTGCTGTTCTCGTACAAGGATGGCAGCGTCGATTCCTGGACCCGGCTGTACCGAAACCAGCAAGACGGCACCTGGTCGATCCTGCTGGTGCCAGTGATCAGAGACCAGGGGTCGCTGCTGGCAGACCTGGACCAGAACAGCTACCCGGACCTGTATTCGTTCGGCTATGACAGCTTGCTCGGCAAGGTCGTGGGGCGGGTGCATCTGAACCTGGAGGGCTTCGACCTGGAGCAGACCCAGGAAGAGGCCGATGCGCTGGGCGTGGGGGTGATCGATTTCAACAACGACGGCGCGTTGGACCTGCTGCTGAACGGGCAGGATGCGTCGCACGGCAGCTATCTCCTGTTATACATCAACCATGCCGCCCGCGGGAACCTCCCGCCCGGCCCGCCGTCCCCGCTCACGGTCACCGTGGAAGGCAGCTATGCGACCCTGGACTGGTCCTCGGCCAACGACGACCATACTCCGGGGGATGCGCTGCATTACAACCTGGTGTTGGGCAACCTGCCGGGGAATACCAATTTCATCTCGCCGCTGGCGTGCCTGGAAGACGGGGTATGCGGTCCGGAAGGCTATCGCAAAGTGGTCGATTTCGGCAGCGCCGCGTGGGACAGCCAGGCGACGATCGGCCCGCTGCAGCCCGGGATCTACTACTGGGCAGTGCAGGCCATCGACGCCGGCTACCAGGCCTCGCCGTTCTCGCCGCTGAATGTGTTCACCATCGACCCGCGCACCGGCTCCGAAGTGCTGACCGGCACGTTAGGGACCAACGGGATGGAGTATGTAGTCATCGGGACGATGGATGATATCGACGACGTGGACTGGTACAAGATCTATGTCGAAGCGCCGGATTCGGTGATCAGCCTGACCCTCGACCAGATGAGCTACAACTTTGATATGTACCTGTTCGCCCCCAGCATCAACGAAGAGACCGGGCAGATCCGCGACCTGGGCTTGCTGGGCGACACCGGCTTGCTGGGCGACACCGGTCTGTTAGGCGACACCGGCTTGCTGGGCGATACCGGGCTGCTGTGGAACATCGGCGCGCTGACCGATCTGGGCCTGCTGGGCGACACCGGTCTGTTAGGCGACACCGGCTTGCTGGGCGATACCGGGCTGCTGGGCGACACCGGCCTGTTGGGCGATACCGGGCTGATCGGCAACATCGCCCAGCAGGGCATCGTCGGCTCGCTGCTGGCGGTCTCGGCGAACGGGGGGACGAGCATCGATCAAATCCGGCATAACGTCCACGAACTGACCGGGCCATACTACGTAGCCGTGCACAGCCCGGACCCGGCGGCGGTGGGCAGCAGCTACCGGCTGCGGGCGCTGGTGATCCCGCCGGCAGAGCCGCTGGAGGTGATCAGCGATCCGGTGCCAGTGGACTATGATGCGCCGGTCTCCAACGACGCCGTAGATACGCTGATCCTGTACAACTCGCAGCGAATGCAGCATTTCTATAACGACGGGCCGGCGCTGAATGCGTTGGGCGAAGCCCTGGATGACCTGGCGGCCTACAATCACCACAGCGGGGCACTGATCGACCTGAGCGATTACGCGGAGATCAACCGCGCGTATGAGAAATGGGACGAGCACCCCGAGCAGGCGCAGTTCGCCAATTTCGTGGCGCAGCACATCAAGGCGCTGATCAACGATTACGGGACCTCGTACCCGAACCTGAAGTACATCGTGGTGATCGGTGACGACCGGGTGATCCCGTTCCGGCGCATCCGTGACGAATCGCTGCGCGCCAACGAACGCACCTATGCGGGCAGCGTGAGCGCGGCCGAGTTGTCCGGGACGCTGGCGACACGCTACTACCTGAGCGACGATTACTATGCCGGGCTGCTGCCGGTGGCGTGGCGTGGGCGGGAGGTTTACCTGCCGCAGTTCGCCATCGGGCGGCTGGTGGAGACTCCCGGCGAGATCACCGCCTACATCAACCGCTTCCTGGCTGACCCAGAGCTGGAGCCGAGCAGCGCCCTGGTGACCGGGTATGACTTCCTGAAGGACCAGGCGCAGGTGATCTCGACCACGCTCAAGGCGCACGGCATCGACCCGGTGGTTGGGCTGATCAACGACAGCTGGCGGGCCGGCGATCTGCTCCCGCTGCTGACCGGCCCAGAGCAGGCCAGCAGCCTGACATCGCTGAACGGGCACTTCAACCACTTCGCCCTGCTGCCGGCGGTCACCACGCAGCCGCCCGACCTGGTGTATGCCAGCCAGGTGGCCGCGGCGCAGACCGACTACGCCGGCACGCTGGTGTTCTCGGTGGGCTGCCATTCAGGGTTGAATGTCCCCGACCGGCAGCTGGACGGCTCTCCAACCGCGAACGCCCAGGATTGGGCGCAGACCTTTAATCAGAAGCAGGCCGGCTACCTGGGCAACACCGGGTTTGGTTACGGCGACTCGGAACTGATCGCGTACTCAGAGCGGCTGATGGTGTACTTTGTCGAGAATTTCACCGACCCGGCCAACCCCGCGGCCGGCGCCGCGGTGGGGACGGCGATGAAAGACGCCAAGCTGCGCTATTTCAACACGTTGGGGGCGGGCGCATTCAGCACCTACGATGAGAAGATCCTGGCCGAAATGACGCTCTACGGGCTGCCGATGTTCACGGTGAAGATGCCCGCCGCCGCGCAACGGCGCGGCCCGGCAGCGGAGCGCACCCTGAACCTGGACCCGGTGCAAGCCCCGACCGGCGGCGTGGGCTCGCAGCCGCTCGACCTGGACTTCACCTATGATGCCCAGCATGAAACACCGCATGGCGCCTACTACTCGATCTCCGGATCGAGCGAGCAGTTGGTGAGCGGCTGGCGGCCGGTGCAACCGCGCCAGAGCATCGTGCTGGACGGCTCAGGCTGGCTGGCGCACGGGGTGCTGATGACGGGCGGGCTGTTCCACGAAGTCGAGATCGACCCGCTGGTTTCGATGGTGGTGACCGACGACCTGTCGCTGGCGATCGAGACCGCCTTCCCGAACGAGGCATGGTTCCCGAGCTTTACGGCGGCCATCAACCGGCTGCCGCTGATCGACGGCGATATCCTGCAGCGGCTGGTGGTGGTGCCGGGGCAGTTCCTGGCCAGCAATACCAGCCTGCCAACGGTGGGCACGCAGCGGCTGTACGACCGGCTAAACTACGAGGTGTATTTCGGCGACCCGCAAAGCGTGACCGACTTCCTGGCCCCCAGCATCTGGGAGGTACAGATGGTGCACGGCGAGAGCGGGATGATGAAGTTCCGCTCGCGCATCGAAGACAACCAGGGCGACATCCAGCGGGTGATCGTGCTGTACCGCAACCGCTCGCTGTATGAGAACGAGTGGAGCATGGCAGAGATGGCCTACGACCCGATGGTGGGCTGGGCCGAGGCGGCCATTCCGGCGGTGTATGGGACGCACGAATACTTCATCCAGGCGGTGGACGGGGCGGGCAACGTATCGCTTGCGCTGAACCTGGGCCAGCCGTTCGAGCAGCTGGTGACCACCGAGGCGACCGCCGACGTGAGCATCAAAGTGACCGCCACGCCGCAGCCGGTGCTGGCGCTCAACCCGCTGACCTACCAGATCACGGTGACGAACGCCGGCCCCGATATCGCCCCGGCGGTGACGCTGGTGGACGACCTGCCGGTGGGCACGCTGCTGCAGTACACCTCGGGCTGCAAGCTGTCTGGGCGGCAGTTGAGCTGCATGTTGGGCGACCTGGAGGCCGGGCAGAGCGCAGTGGTGCAGGCGAAGCTGCTGGTGCTGCCCGGCTCGCCGCAACCGCTGGTCAACCAGGCGGCCGTGGAAGCCGCGGTCTTTGATCCGCAGGCGGTGGGGAACCAGGACCGGCTGGAGAGTGCGTGGATCGCCAGCCGCACAATCTACACCACCAATTTCGAGACCGCAGTGGGCAAGCAGTGGTGCACCAACCAGCGCTCGACTACGCCCAGCGGGCGCAGCTTCCTGGGCGAGTTCGGCAACGACACGGCCTGCCTGCAGTTGAACGGGCTGGAAGGGCACAACCAGGTGCGGGTGACGCTGGACCTGTACGTGCTGCGCTCTTGGAACGGCACCTTCCTGACCGACCCGGATTCCGATGAAGATGACAACTTCATCGGGCCGGACATCTGGCAGGCGCTGGCCGATGGGGTGAGCCGGCTGCAGACGACCTTCTCGAACGAGCGCCACGGTTTCCAGGCTTACCCGGGCAGGTACCCGTTCAACCTGTTCCCGGCGCGCAGCGGGGCGGTGGAGAACAACGCCCTCGGCTACCAGTTCATGGGCAAGCCGCAGGATGCCACCTATCACCTGGAGATCATCTTCCCGCACCAGGCCTCCAGCCTGCTGCTGCAGTTCCAGGCGATGGGGCTGCAGGGCCTGACAAACGAGAGTTGGGGCATTGACAACGTGCAGGTGACGATCGAATCGCTGACGCAGATGTTCCTGCCGCTGATGCGGCGCTAGCCCCAGCCGGGGGCCGGCTGGATTTCGAGCCGGCCCCCCGGCGGCGGAAACAGCCGTCCCGACTGTCGCGACCATCCTGCCAGGTGGCTGCGGCAGGCGGGGCGGCCGTTTGACTCTGCTTCGAGCATCGGGTACAATCGCGCCGCGCACAGCGCTGCGTCCGCCGCGGCGGGCACAGCCGGGAGCGCAAGACGGTTAGTTGAGAGGCAGTCGTATGGCAGTGACCCTGGTTGTGCGCGGCAAGGAGTACCCGGTCAAGCCGGGGATGACCTTGCGTGCAGCGCTGGAAAAAATCGATGTTTCCCCCGAATCGGTGCTGGCTACCCGGGACGGGATCATGATCACCGACGACGAGATCCTGCAAGACGGGCAGGTGGTGCGGTTGATCGCGGTTATCTCGGGCGGCGCCGGTGAAATGTAACAGCTGCAGCGACCCGGCGGTGATCCAGATGCGCCATCACAAGCTGGCGCTGTGCAAAACGCATTACCTGGCATGGCTGCCGCCGCAGGTGGAGCGCTTTATCCAGAAATACGGCATGTTCCAGCGAGGGCAGCGCATCCTGGTGGCGGTCTCGGGCGGCAAAGATTCGCTTTCGCTGTGGGATATCCTGTGGCGGCTGGGCTACGGCGACACCACCGCGCACGGGGGCGTGGTGGATGGGCTGTACATCGGTCTGGGGATCGACGAGGGGGCAGCCTACTCGGCTGAATCGCAGCGGTTGAGCCAGGCGTTCGCCGACCAGCGCGGGCTGCGCTTACGAGTGGTGGATGTCGCCGAGCGCTACGGCGAGAGCATCCCGCAGATGGCAGGGCGCACCTTCCGCGGCAAGCAGAAGCCCTGCTCGGTGTGTGGGGTGAGCAAGCGGCACATCATGAACCGCAGCGCGCTGGAGGGCGGCTATGATGTGCTGGCGACCGGGCACAACCTGGATGATGAAGCGGCGACGCTGTTCGGAAACACGATGAACTGGCAGACCGGTTACCTGGCCCGCCAGAGCCCGGTGCTGGAAGCCAACCGGCCCGGGTTGGTGCGCAAGGTGAAACCGCTGTGCCGGTTTTACGAGCGCGAGATGGCCGCCTATGCGCTGTTGAGCGAGATCGAGTACATTTACGAGGAATGCCCGTTTGCGCGCGGCGCCAAGTCGATCTATTACAAAGAGCTGCTGAACCGCATGGAAGCCCAACAGCCCGGCGCAAAAATGAACTTCTACCTGGGCTTTTTGCAGGCGCGCCAGGCCGGGGCGTTTAGCTCGCCCGCGCCCGACGAACCGGACCGGCTGCATGCCTGCGAGACCTGCGGGCAGCCCACCTCCGCGCCTGGAAGCTGCGCATTTTGCCGGATGGTGACCCGATGAGCCAGCCCTGCCCCCCTACCGAACGCGGCCTGTATGATTGGGAGATCGAGCAAGCGCAGCGGGTGTTCGCCGGCAGCCTGAATTATGCCAGGGTACGCATCCACGAATGCACCGGCTGGCCCGACAGCGTGTATCACATGGGGATCAAGCTGCAGCGGCGGGCGCCCAATCCTAAGGTCCACAACGCCATCACGGTGGGCAACCACTGCTATTTCCCGGTGCAGCTGGCGCGCGAACTGCTGCCGCCGGAACACGGCGAGTTTTACAAAATCGGCTGGCTGATGCATGAGCTGACCCACGCCTGGCAGTACCAGCACATGGGCTGGAAGTACCTGTTCAGGGCGCTG
>JBJSYW010000217.1:0-11866 GCA_046089985.1 Chloroflexota bacterium | reverse complement strand
CCCGCAGCCGTTCGCCGGGCGGGGCGATATGTCGGACCTGGTGCTGGCCCTGCCGGCGCAGGTCGCCCCTGGGCAGGCCCAGGATGTGCTGCGCCTGGCCGAGTACCTGGGCTACGCCTCGCTGCACGATGCCTTCCGCCCGCGCGTCAGCCTGGGCGGCGATCCGACCGCCGAGCCCTGGACCGGCTACCAGATGATCGCCTATGGCCTGCCGAGCGAGAACCCCTACATCGCCGCCGCCAACCCGTCGCTGGCCCAGCCGTTCGTGCCCGGCAGCAATCAGATTGTCCAGACGGTCGACAAGGTGGTTTACCGGCTGCCCGACGATGTCAGCCTGGGCTTCGTCCAACTGCTCAATGCCCCGTGGAGCGATCAGAACGCCCTGCTGGCGGTCACCGGTTCCACCGATGAAGGGGTGAGTTGGGCGATGAACAGCCTGCTGGTGACCGGGCTGCGCGACCGGTTGAATGGCAACCTGGCGGCGCTGCTCAGCGCCGATGATCTGCGCAGCACCGATACGCGCAGCCTGCAGGCGGGCCAAAGCCTGTCGCCGCAGCTGGTGCAGTTGATGCAGCCGCAGGGCCAGGTCACCCCCACCCCCGAGACGGCGGTGGCAGCCGCCGGCCCGGCCGCCACGCCCACGCCGGCCGTTGAGCCGGCCCAATCGCCGGCGCAGCCGCCGGCCGCCCCGGCCAACCCGCTGATCCCCGGGGTCCAGGGCCTGGCCGGCAGCCTCGGATCACGCCCGCCCTGGCTGCTGCCGTTGATGCTGGCCAGCGCGCTGTTGGTGCTGGCGATTGGCGGCGCATCCTTGCTGCGGAGGCGGTGACCCGCGCATGCCAGAGCCGATGCAAGCAAAGCAGCCCAACCAACGGGCGGGCGTCGAAGACCGGCTGCTGCTGCTGTGTTCCCGGGTGGTATTGGACGACGCGGCGGCCGGTCAGGCCGCCGCGCTGCTCTCCGTGGAGATCGATTGGGACTACCTGCGCCAGGCCTCGATCCGTCACGGGCTGGCCCCGTTGTTCTACCACGGCTTGCGCCGGCTGGCACAGCGCGCCGCGCCTGTGCCGGGCGCCGTGCTAGACGACCTGGCGCGGCTCTACCAGGCCGGCCTGGCGCAGCCTGCGCCTGTGCCGGCAAGCCGGCCAGGCGGCGCGGGCCTTTGAGGCCGCCGGCATCCCGCTCATCGGCCTGAAAGAACTGGGCCTGATCGGCGATGTCTTCCCCGACCCCGGCCTGCGCCCGATGGGCGATATCGACCTGCTGATCCACCCGCAGGACTACCAGGCCGCGGCCGGCTGCCTGGCCGCGCTGGGTTTCGTCCCGCTGCCGCGCCCAGACATCCCCTATACGCGCCGCTATGCCTGGGGGCACCATTTCCGCCACCCGCAGGAAGACATCTGGATCGACCTGCAGTGGAACATCTTGCAGATCGAGTGGGACCAGTTTGGCGAAGGCAGCTTCGATTTCGAGATCGAGCGCCTGTGGGCAAACGCCCGCCCGGCGCAGGTCGGCGGCGAGCGCCTGCTGGTTCCTGGCCTGGAAGATATGCTCTTCCACCTGTGCCTGCACCTGGACGGGCACCGCTACCAGGAGTTGATCCTGGTATGCGAGATTGCCGAGCTGCTGCGCAGCTGCGCCGCCCGGCTGGACTGGCCGCGGCTGTATGCGCTGGCCCGGCGCTACCAGGTCGAAGCGTTGGTGGCTTACCCGCTGCTGCTGGCCGAGCAACTGTTCCAGGCGCCCGTCCCGCCGCAGGCGCTGCAAGCGCTGCGCCCACCCTACCTGAAGTCGTGGCTGACCGGCGCGCTGTACAATAACCTGACGCACCTGCACGTGGCGCTGGATGAGATCCAGTTTGCCGCCCACCCGCCGGCCGCCGCTATGCGCCGGCTGGAACAAACCGCCCGCGGCCAGGCTGCCGCGGCCATGCAGCTGTATCGCCGCCTGGACCAGCTGGCGGCGGCCTTTGTGCAGGCTGGCGGGAGCTACCTGGCCTTCCGCGGCGCGCCGTCCGAGCGGCGCTTCCCCGATCCGGCCCTGCCGCCTTTCCAACCCCTGGCGCTGGTGATCCTCGACGAAGACCGGCCCGCTTTCGAGCAGGCCCTGTCTGCCTGCGGGTTCGCCCCCGCCCCCGCCGACTGCACTGCGTACCGGCTGGAGGTTCCTTATCTGTCGCGTGACCCGGCCCTGGACGGCCAACCGCTGGAACTGGCGATCCACTGCCGCCTGGCGGAGGGGCCGGGCGAACTGCCGGCGGCTCCTGCGCCGCTGTCTTCGCGCCAGGTGGCCCTGCGCAGCCTGCGCGCAGCCCGCTTCCCGGATGACCGCCGCGCCTGGCAGGCTTCGATAGAACTGGTTGTGGCCCCGCTGGCCCCCGCCGGCGTGCTGGCCTGGCTGGCCGGGTTGGCCGGCGAACCCGGCCCGGACCGCCTCTATCACCTGATTGGCCTGGCCGATTTTTGCCTGCGTTTTCCGTCAACCGCCGCCTCAGCCGAAGCCCGCCGCACTGCGCTGGACCCGGCCGCTGGCGCTTGCGCCAACCCTGCCGCCGTCGAACGCGGCCTCGCCCTGCTGGATGCCTTCTTTCCTCCCGGCGGCGGGCAGGCCGCCGGCGGGCAGGCCGGCGGCGCTTGCGCTCCGCCGCTGTTCCACTGGGCCAGGCTTGGCCCGCTGGATACCGAGGTTGACGCCGGCCTGAAACCGCTGTACTTTGTCGCCCTGGGCGCGCTGCTGTGCCCGGAAGCTGCCCCGCGCGCCGCCTACCTGCTGCGCAGCCTGTGGGGCGGCGGCGGGCCGTTTTTGCCCGGGCTGGCCTGGAAAGCGCTGTGCGCCCGCCTGCGCACAGCCCTCCGCCCACCCGCCGCCCGCCAGGCCTACTGGCTGGACCCGCAGACCGGCCCAACCAAACCAACCGCGTAGGCCGGCGATGAACAACCCGCGCCTGATCTTCAAAAACACCCTAGCCCAGACCGCAGCCGACCTGCTGAACCGCTTCAGCCAGCTGTTGATCGTCTTTGTGATGGCGCGCCTGCTGCACGCCTCCGGCATCGGCCTGTACGCCACCGCCATGGCCTATTTCGCCTTGATGGACGAAGCCACCAACATGGGCGCCACCACGTACCTGATCCGCCAGGTGGCTAACGAACCGGGCCAGACCAGCCGCTACGTGGTCAACTTCAGCCTGCTGGGCGCAGGCTTCGCTCTGCTGGGGCTGGGCGCCTTCTACGCGCTGCTGCCGCACCTGGGCTATGACCCCGAGATGCGCCAGGCCATTGCCCTGGTGGCGCTGGCGATCCTGCCCGGTACGCTCAACGCCGTGCAGTACTCGGTCTTCGTGGCTCATCAGCGGGTCGAATTTGTGGCCTACACCGGACTGGCCGCTTCGCTGGTCACCCTGGGCGGCAGCCTGTACCTGCTGCTCAGCGGGCGGCCGGTGATTGCCGTGATCGGCGTATTTGTGTTCGTGCAGTACCTGGTGGCCGGGCTGTACTATTTCTTCATCAACCGGCGCATCACCCGCTTGACCTGGCGGTTCGAACCGCGCTTCGCCCTGCGCCTGCTGTGGGAGATCCGCGTCTTCGCTGCGCTCTCGCTGCTGGGCGGGCTGATGTCGCAGCCGGAGGTGATCCTGCTCTCGCTGCTGGCTGCCCCCGAGCAGGTCGGCTATTACAGCGCGGCGATCAAGATCGCCTTCGTGTGGCTGTTCATCTCGCAGATCTACATGAACAACGTCTACCCGGTGTTAAGCCGCTCGTTCCACCAGGCCGACGGGCAGTTTCAGATCATCCAGGACCAGGCGGTGCGCTACCTGCTGGCGCTTGGGCTGCCGCTGTGCGCCGGGATGATCGCCGCTGCCGGGCCGATCATCCGGCTGTTCTATGGCCCGGGGTTTGATGCGGCGGTGGCGCCGCTGCAGTGGCTGGCCATGGGACTGCTGCCGGCATACCTGGGGGCGGTGTTGTGGCGCTCGCTGGCGGCGCGCGGCCGGCAGGATGCCGTGCTGCACACGCGCCTGCTGGCGCTGGCGCTGCGCCTGGCAGGCGGGGCGGCCCTGATCGCTGCCTGGGCCGAGCGCGGGGCGGCCATTTCGGCCGCGTTGAACCTGATGTTCAGCCTGCTGCTGATGGCGGTGTTCCTGTGGCGCGCCGGTATTCGTATAGGCGTCGTGGCGCTCGGCTGGCGCTTTGCCCTGGCGGCGGCGCTGATGGGCGCGGCGGTGTGGTGGGGCGCAGCCTGGCTGCCGCTGTGGCTGCTGGTCGGCCTCGCCGCTCCGCTCTACCTGGGCCTGGCGCTGGCCCTGCGCGCCATTTCACCGGCTGAGCTGTCCAGCCTGCGCCGCCTGTGGAGCCCCGCCTGAGATGACCTCCTCGCCGCCCGCCGCCCCGATCCAACGCCCACCAACCGCAGCCGCCGGGGTGGGCGAGCTAGAGTCCGCCCCCGGCCCTGCGCCGGCAGGCGGCCCGCATGCGCTGCTGCTCGATTTTAGCTTCTTCCCCTACACCGTCTCGCTCGCCAATGCCCTGGTTGACCTGTGCCCGGTGACCCTGCTGCTGCCTGAGCCGGCAGCCCGGCGCTACCATCCCGGGCTGGACCCCCGCGTCCGGCTGTACAGCTTCCCGAAGTACCGCCTGCGCAGCCCGCTCAACCTGCTGGCGGTGGCCCGCATCTACCGCCTCATCCGCCAGGCCCGCCCGGCGGTGGTGCACCAGCTGGCCTGGAACCTGTGGTTTAACGCCAGCCTGCCGGTCTTCCCGCACCTCCCGCTGGTCACCACCATCCATGATGTCCAGCCTCACCCGGGCGACCGGGATGCCATCCCGCTCTTCTGGGCCGGGCAGTGGCGCCGGGCCGGGCAGGTGATCGTCCACTCCGCCGGCTTGCGCCGGCAGTTGATCGACCGCGACCCATCCACCGCCGGCAAGATCCATGTCATCCCGCACGGGGCGTATGATTTCTACACCCGCTGGCAGCAGCCGGCCCAGGCTGAAGTCTTCCCCAGCGTGCTGTACTTCGGCCGCATCTGGGAGTACAAAGGTCTGCGCTATCTGGTGCAGGCCGAGCCGCTGATCAGCCGGGAGTTCCCCGATCTGCGCATTGTCATCGCCGGCACCGGCGAGCCGATCGAGAAATACACCGCCTTGATGGCCCACCCCGAGCGCTTCGAACTGCTCAACCACTATATCCCCGACGAGCAGGTGGCGCTGCTCTTCCAGCAGGCCAGCCTGGTCGCCCTGCCGTACCTGGAGGCCTCGCAGAGCGGGGTGCTGGCGATTGCCGGGGCGTTTGGCAAGCCGGTGGTAGCCAGCGCGGTGGGCGGGATCGGCGAAGTGCTGCAGCACGGGGTCAACGGCCTGCTGGTCCCGCCCGGTGACGCCGCCGGGTTAGCCGGCGCAGTGCTCTCCCTGCTGCGCGATGAGCCGCTGCGCCGCCGCCTGGGCCAGGCGCTGCTTGAACAGTCGCAGCAGGCTTATGCATGGCCTGCCATCGCCCGCCAGGTGCAGCAGGTCTATCAGCGCGCTTTACATCCCTCCGCCGCTCCACTGGAGGACCCATGCGCATCCTGATGGCCAACAGCTTCTACTACCTGCGCGGTGGGGTGGAGCGCTGCTTCTTCGACCTGGCGGCCCTGCTCGAGGCGCACGGGCATACCGTGATCCCGTTCTGCATGCAGCACGAGCGCAACCTGCCCAGCCCGTATGCATCCTACTTTGTCAGCCCGATCGACTTCCCGGCGCTGATGCAGCGCCGGGCCGACCCGCGCGCCGGGCTGCAGGCGATGGAGCGCGTGCTGTACTCGCGCGAAGCCCAACGCAGCATCGCCCGCCTGATCGAAGACACCCGCCCCGACCTGGTGCACATCCAGGAAATCGACCAGGAGATCTCGCCTTCGATCCTGGACACGGTCAAGGGGCGCTTCGGCCTGCCGGTGGTGATGACCCTGCACGATTACAAGATGGTCTGCCCGAACACCAATTTCATCGCCCGCGGCCAGGTGTGCGAGCGCTGCAGCGGCGGGCGCTTCTACCAGGCCGTGCTGCAGCGCTGCAAGCGCGGCGCGCTGCTGCCCAGCCTGCTGGCCGCCCTGGAGGCCTATTTCCAGCGCCTGTCGCGCATCTACATCAAGAACGTGGACGCCTTCCTGTGCCCCAGCCGCTTTCTGCAGGCCAAGCTGCAGGAGCACGGGTTCCCCGCCGCTGCCCACCACCTGCCCACCTTTGTGCCGCTGGAGCGCTTTACCCCTGCCGCTCAGCGCAGCGGGGAAATGCTGTTCTTCGGCCGGTTGGTGGCGCTGAAGGGCTTGCGTACGCTGTTCGACGCAGTGCGCCTGGTGGGGCCGCGGGCGCGCCTGCTGCTGGCGGGTGAGGGCGAGCTGCGCCCTGAATTGGAGAGCTACGTGCGGCGCTGGGGGCTGAAACAGGTGCACATGCTCGGCCAGCTGGATACCGCCGCCCTGGCGTTGCTGGTGCAGTCCGCCGCCTTTACCGTCTTCCCATCGGAATGCTACGAGAATTACCCGCTGGCGGTGCTTGAGTCGTTCGCCGGGGCCACCCCGGTGATCGGCTCCAACCTGGGCGGCGCGGCCGAGCTGATCCGCCCCGGCGAAAGCGGTCTGCTGTTCCAGCCGGGCAGCGCCGCCGACCTGGCTGAGAAGATCGCCTATCTGCTGGATAACCCGGCCGAAGCCGAGCGCATGGGCCGCGCCGCTCGCCGGCAGGTGGAGGAAGAGAACGACCCCGAGCGGTACTACACCCGCTTGATGGAAATTTATCAATCGGTACGGGAGGCTGTATGAAGATTGGAATCGTAGGCATCCGGGGCATCCCGGCGAACTTTGGCGGCTCCGAGACCGCCGTCGAAGAGATCGGCCGCCGGCTGGTCGAGTATGGTCACGAGGTGACGGTCTACTGCCGGCGGCACAACTCCACCACCTGCGACCCGCTCTATAAGGGCATGCGGCGTGTGGTGCTGCCGTCGGTCAACACGCTCAACCTGGATATGCCCAGCCACACGTTCCTGTCGGTGCTGCACATGGCCCTGGCAGGGCGCTATGACGTGCTGCATTTCCACGGGGTGGGCAACAGCCTGTTCTTCCCGCTGCTGCGCCTGTTCTCGCGCGTCCCGGTGCTGGTGGTGGTGGACGGGCCGGACTGGCAGCGCCCCAAGTGGGGCTGGGCCGCCCGCCAGGCGCTGCGCACTTCCTTCCCGATGGCGGTGCGCTATGCCGGGGCGATCATCTCCGATAACCGTCCGGTGCAGCGCCTGTTTAAAAGCGACTATGGCCGCGACACCGACTACGTGGTCTACGGCGCAGATGACTCTCAGCCGCAGGACTGCGGCGAGATCGCCCGCCACAACCTGCAGCCCGGCGGTTACCTGCTGCAGGTGGCTGCCCTGGTGCCGGATAAGGGCGTGCACCTGTCGATCGAAGCCTACGAGCAGCTCGAAACCGACCTGCCGCTGGTGATCGTCGGCGACACGCTCTACGCCCATGCCTACAAGGCGCGCCTGATGGCCACCCAAGATCCCCGCATCCGCTTCCTGGGCTATATCTACGGCGAGCCGTGCCGCGAGCTGGTCAAGAACGCCTACGCCTACATCCACCCGCTGCTGGTCGACGGCACCTCGCCGGCCCTGCTGCAGGCAATGGCGCTTGGCCAGGGCATCATCTCCTGCGATCTGCCCGAAACGCTGGACGTGGTGCGCGACGTGGCCTACACCTTCAAGAGCGGCGACGCGGCCGACCTGCGCCGCCGGCTGCGCGATGCTCTGGATCACCCCGAGCAGGTGCGTCGCTATGGCGAACTGGCCCAACAGCGCATCCGCCAGCGCTACAACTGGGATGTGGTGGCCCGCCAGTACGAGGCCCTCTCGTACCGCCTGCTCGGACAGCCGTATGACGCCGCCCTGCTGGCCGATGATGGGCAGGGCTAGCGAGGAGGCCCGCGAATGGAACCCCGCGCTGTATCGCCTGTGCCGGTATTGATCACCTGGGACGTGGACCCTTCGCCGGAGGCGCCGCTGGAAGCGCGCTGCGCCTCGCTGGACGCCGCCCAGGCCCTGTGCGAGCAGTATGCCGTCCGCTCGACGTTCTTCATCACCGCCGGCGCCGAACAGGCCCGCCCGCAGGCCGTCCAAAAGCTGTGCGCCGCCGGGCACGAGATCGGCTGCCACGGGCTGACCCACACCGACGAAGAAGACTATGACCGCATGCCCGCCGACCTGCAGCGCCGCTACCTGGACCAGGCCACCGCTCACCTGGCCGGGCTGTCTGGCGCTGCGCCGCGCTCCTTCCGCGGCCCGCGGGTCAAGCTCTCTGGGCTGACCGCCGCCCTGCTGGCCGAGCGCGGTTATAGCGCCGATTCAACCGTCTGCTCCGGCCGCCTGGACCTGTTTAGCTCGAACCTGATCAACACCGGCTGGCTGACTGCCCCGCGCCTGCCCTATCACCCGAGCCGCCAGAACATCTACCGCCGCGGCGACCTGCCGCTGTGGGAGGTGCCGGTCTCGGCCATCGGCCTGCCGTTTATCTCGACCGTGCTGTGCGTCTTCGGCCTGCCCTTCATGCGGCTGCTCTTCCGCGCGCTGTACGCCGAATCGCGACGCACCGGCAAACCGGTGGTCTACCTGGCTCACCCGGTGGAGTTCACCGCCCCCTGGATGCGGCCCTTCAGCTGGAAAGACTTCTCGCCGGCGGCCATTCGCACCCACGGCCTGCTGCTGCGCAAGCGCCTCTACCGCCTCAGCCCGCCGGAATGGCTGGAGGCAACCGGCCGGCTGTTCGCCTATATGGGCGGCTTCCCGGGGGTCAGCTTTCAAACGGTGGGCGAATATGCCGCCGGGCTGGAAAATGCGAATTGACGCGTAGGTAATTCATGCTAGAATCGACCTATCATTTCTGTTAGGTGAGGAGGAATCGATGAACGCTTTTCGCAGTGCCAGGAAATTGTTCTTCCTGGTGGCCCTGGTCGCTTTGCTGCTGTTCACGATTGGCGCCAGCGCCAGCAGCAGCTCGGAGGCTGTGGTCACGCTCTCTGCCGGGCAAGCGGAGTTCTCTGCCGCCGAGGATGTGGTGGTGCAGGTTACCATCTCGAACCCCACCAACCACACCATCCGGGTCTTGAAATGGTTCACCCCGCTGGATGACGTTGAAGAGCCGCTCTTCAAGGTGGCCCGCGACGGCCAACCGGTGCAGTACCTGGGGGCGATCTACAAACGCCCCGCACCCACCGGCGCCGATTATGTCTCGCTGAAAGCCGGCGAGAGCCTGTCGGCCAGCGTCTCCCTGGCGCAGTACTATGACCTTTCGCAGAGCGGCAGCTACAGCGTGGCCTTCGATGTCAAAGCCGCCAACCTGTCGTCCGAGAAGAGCGAGGGCCGCGGCCAGCCGGTCGAGACCCTGACCTCCGCCCCGATCGAGTTGAAGATCGAAGGGCGCGCCTCCGGACCGGTGGATGCGTTGGCCCCGCTGGCGGTCACCGGCAGCACCACGTTCAACAAGTGCACCACCACCCAGCAGACGCAGTTGGTCTCGGCGCGCAGCCAGGCCGGCGTCTACTCGGCCGATGCGCTGGCTTACCTGAACGCCAACAAGACCGGTGCGCGCTACACCACCTGGTTCGGCGTTGTCAGCAGCGCCCGCTACAGCACTGCCAAGAACCACTTCAGCAGTATCAGCAGCGCCATGGACACCGCCGCGGTCAAGTTCGACTGCGGCTGCAAGAAGAAGTACTACGCCTACGTCTATCCCAATCAGCCCTACAACATCTACGTCTGCGCCGTCTTCTGGCAGGCCCCGCTGACCGGCACCGACTCGAAGGCCGGCACGCTGATCCACGAGATGAGCCACTTCACCATCGTGTCAAGCACCGATGATTACGTCTATGGGCAGACCAACGCCAAAAGCCTGGCGATCAGCAGCCCGGACGATGCGGTCTTCAACGCCGATAACCACGAGTATTTCGCCGAGAATACCCCGGCCCTGCCGTAAGCCGGCAGATTGTAGACCCTGAACGCGAAGAGGGGCTGTCCAAAACGGCTTGATTTTGGACAGCCCCTGAGACACGGTGTTCGCCACGCCTCTGATCTACACCTCAGCCCCGTTTGACCCGAACCACCCGGTGTAAATGCCTGGTTTGTGACCCTTCACGACTGCATAAAATTCGTTCTTGCTTCAATCCAATCCCCTGTGGATTGTCCCTGTTGAGACGTCTTTATCGCAGTGAGCGCCTTGACCATTTTCTTCGCTTCTTCTGTAAGCTGGAATAAGCGGCCTTTAAGCGACTCGCGGTTGCTCGTTTTGATTTGCTGGTAGTAATCATCTTCCTCTTGAGGGCAGGGCACATCGCCATCATTACAGGCCAGCTTCAGGAGCGCGCCCCAGGGATAGCCGTCATGATGCAGTCCGCGTACTGCCGTCTCACTGAAGGCAGACGGATAACCTTTTGTGTCTAACAAATCGGGCTGCTGACCCAGGGCGATCTTGACCAGGGCAGCCTTCAACAGCAACCGCCGCGCTTTCTCTCGCTCGGCTCGCGCATGGGCGATGTGCCGCCGTCGGATCGCTTCGGCCTGGCGCTCTTGTAGCTGTTTTACCTGGCTCAGGAACTGCTGCTCGGCCTCGGCTGCCATCGCATCGGAGACTTCGCCAACAGTGGCTTGCAAATGATCCAGCCATCCTTGAAGCTCGGCGAGTGTGCCCAGTTCGCGAAGTCGTCCCCCGTCCTCTACAAACCACGCACACGCGTTCGCATCTCCTATGGTTGAGAGCCGTACTAAATTGCCTGGCTGCGAAGGGTCGGGCTGCGGAATAGCGGCGAGCAGGTCGGCCAGCAAGGGGCTGCCATAGCTCAGGAACACCACGGTGTCCGGATGGTCATCAAAGCAGGCAGGCGAGAAGGTGACGCTGTACGCTTCGCCCTTCCACTTCAGGATGTAGGCGTTTTTTATTTCGGGATGCGGTGAAAATAACTGCGCTGTCTGTTGGGACTGGGTGAACAGCTTTTCAAGCTGCTGCAGGGTGACTGGCGAGGCGTGAGACGGTTGGTAGACCTCGGCTTCCGCGTACTCATCCAGGTTCAACGATTCCATCGCGCGGTTCTGGATGCGCTGCTTGAGCGCCGTAATCTCCACCTCCAACTGAGCCTCGCGGTCTTTCGTGGGCAGCATCGCCAACCGCCGTGTGACCTCGCCAACCTCGGCCAGGATCGGTTGAAGATCGCCGACCACCACCTCGAACCAGTCGATGCGGTCGGACAGCCGCTGGTAGATCACATCTTCAATCGTATCGCGATAGAAGTAGTTGGAAATCCACACCTCCTTATGCTGCTGGCCGATGCGGTCGATGCGGCCAATGCGCTGCTCCACGCGCATCGGGTTCCAGGGCATGTCATAATTAATCAGCACACCACAGCTTTGCAGGTTCAAGCCCTCGCTGGCCGATTCGGTACACAGCAAGATGCGAATTTTGCCAGCCTTGAAATCCCCCTTTACCATCTCTTTAGAAGCGAGAACCCAGTCGATGCCGTTATAAATCTCGCCGCCGCGACCCGAATAGCAGGCTACTTCCGTCCCATACACTTCTTGGAGCTGATCGCGCAGGTAGTCCATCGTATCGGTGTACTGCGTGAAGATCAGCACCGTGGAGCGAGTTTTGAAGATTTCGCTCAACTCGCCGTTCAAGGTTTCTAGCTTTGAATCAGCCACGCTCAGATGCTTGAGTTCCTGAATGAAGTTGGAAACGTATTCAAGTTCGGCGGCAAAGCGGCTGTTTTCAGTCGTGATGCCGCTGTTCAGTTCGTCGCTGATGTCCAGGCTGAGTTCATCCTGCTCAAGATCATCGTCGGTGAAGACGCCCTCAGGCAGG
>JBJSYW010000216.1:0-5138 GCA_046089985.1 Chloroflexota bacterium | reverse complement strand
AGCGTGCCAAACAGCAGCGCCGCCGCCACCACCCCCGCCGGGTGACTCTTGCCCAGCAGCGCAAGCGCGATGCTGTCAAACCCGTAGCCCGACGAGAATGCCATCGCCAGGTTGTAATTGATCCCCAGCACCTCGTTCGCTCCCGCCAGCCCTGCCAGCGCCCCCGAAAGCGACATGGCCAGCACGGTCACCGCTGTCACGGTCATGCCGGCATAGCGCGCGGCGTGCGAGTTCGAGCCAACCGTGCGCAGTTCGAAGCCCCACTTGGTCTTGAACAGGAACCAGTACACCAGCCACGCCACCAGCAGCGCCACGAAGAACCCCAGGTGGAAGCGGATCGGTTCGCCAAACAAACGTGGCAGCTTGGCGCTGTCCTCGATCGTCGGGCTGACCGGGTTGGGCGTCCCCGGGCGCTTCATTGGCCCGGTCAGCAGGTAATCGCTCACCCGGAAGGCGATGTAGTTCAGCATGATCGTGTTGATCACCTCATGCCCACCCGTCTTCGCCTTCAGCCAACCGGGGATAAACCCCCAGAATGCCCCGCCCAGCGCCCCTGCCAGCAGCGTCAGCGGCAGGTGGATAATCGCCGGCACACCCTTCAGCGAGTATCCGGCAAAAGCGGCGAAGATCGCCCCCATGAAAATCTGCCCTTCCGCGCCGACGTTGAACAACCCGGCCCGGAAGCCCAGCGCCACCGCCAGCCCACCGAAAATGTACGGCGTGGTCGCCACCAGGCTCTCAAAGAACGGGTAGAACGCCTTGCGGATTTCCTCCGCGTTTCCACCCTGCAGCGCCGCCATAATCCGCTGCGGGTCGCCCAGCGCCCCGGTGAACAGCGATGAATACGACAGCTTCAGCGTCTCCCAACCCGCCTTCAACCCCGCCAACGGGGATACCTTCCACGCGGCATAGAAGTTCAGGTCGGTGAGCACGATCAGGATCCCGCCCAACACCAACCCGGTGATGATCGCCAGCACCGGGATCACCAGCGGCTGGAACAGCGCCCGGGCCTTGGACGGTTTCGGCGAAGCGCCCCCGGTGCCCGTCTTCAGCAGCTCTTCCTGGAAGATCTCCGGCGCGCTTTTGCGCTTTGCATCCGATTTGTTATTGTTTTCTTGGCTCATAGATCACTCTTGATCCATTCAACCTGTCCCGGCTCACAGCGCCGGGCTGGGGGCCCCCGCCCTGTCCTCCGCCGCGGCGGGCGGCAGGCTGTCGGGGTGAACGCCTGCCATCAGCAGGCCGATCATTTCTTTGGTGGCCTTTTCGGCCGGCACCACATCCACAATCTTGCCGCGGTACATCACCGCGATCCGGTCGGCCAGGCCCATGATCTCATCCAGTTCGGAAGACACCAACAGCACCGCGCAGCCCTCGTCGCGCTTTTGCAGCAGCCGCCCGTGGATGTACTCGATCGAGCCCACATCCAACCCGCGCGTCGGCTGGGAAGCAATCATCAGCTTGATCGGGCGCGAGCTTTCGCGCGCCACAATCACTTTCTGCTGGTTGCCGCCCGAAAGCGACCCCGCCGAAGTCAGCGCGCTCGGTGTGCGGATGTCAAATTCGTGCACCAGCCGCTCGGCGTTCGACATGATCTTGCTTTCATCCATCACCACCCCGTGGGTAAACGGGGCCTGGTAATAGGTGTTCAGCACCAGGTTGTCTGCTACCGGGAAGCTCAACACCAACCCTTCGCGCTGGCGGTCTTCGGGAATGTGCGCCGAGCCCAGCTCGGTGATCTGGCGCGGCCCGGCATGCGTGATATCCTTGCCCAGCAGCGTCACCCGCCCGCTGCTCACCCGCCGCAGCCCGGTCAGCACTTCTACCAGCTCGGTCTGACCGTTGCCCTGCACCCCAGCCACACCCAGCACCTCGCCGGCGTTCACTTCAAACGACACGCCGTCCACCGCCACGTGCTTGCGCTCATCCAGCGCCAGCACATCTTCCACGCTCAGCACGCACTCGCCCACCTTCGCCGGCTTGCGGTCCAGTTCCAGGTGCACCGCCCGCCCCACCATCATCTCAGCCAGCTTGTATTGGTCGGCCTGCGCCGGGGTGGTGCTGCCGATCATCTTGCCGCGCCGGATTACGGTGATCCGGTCGGCCACCTCCAGCACCTCGCGCAGCTTGTGGGTGATAAAGATGATCGACTTGCCGCGTGCGGTCAGCGAGCGCATGATCTTCGACAGCTCATCCGCCTCTTGCGGGGTCAGCACCGCCGTCGGCTCGTCCAGGATCAGGATGCTGGCTTCCCGGTACAACAGCTTGATGATCTCCACCCGCTGCTGCACGCCCACCGGCAAATCCTTGACATACGCTTCCGGGTCGACCTGCAGATTGTACTGTTCGGAGATCTCGCGGATGCGCGCCGCCGCCCTGGCCCGGTCCAAAAAACCGCCCGGGCGCAGCGTCTCATCGCCCAACATAACGTTCTCGGTGACGGTGAACACCGGCACCAACATAAAGTGCTGGTGCACCATACCGATGCCGGCTGCAATTGCATCGCTGGGAGAGTGAACGGTGATCGGTTTCCCATTGACCAGGATCTCGCCCTGATCCTGCTGGTACAACCCATAAAGGATGTTCATCAGGGTTGTCTTACCGGCGCCGTTCTCTCCCAACAGGGCATGAATTTCCCCTTCCTCAAGAGTCAGGTCGATATTATCATTGGCCAGAACTCCCGGGAAGCGCTTGGTAATACCTCGGAGTTCAAGAACTGTGCTCATATGCTCCTGCTGTGGGTTTCCAGAGAATGATTACGCGGACGATGACAAAAGATAACTGTAATGGGGTATTTTACCACGCGCAACAAATTATAAATGAAGGTTACCGGCTGACCAGTAACCTTCATCCTTTAACCGAGATGACAGCTAGCCTGCCTTGAGCGGGAACAGGATCTGCATCTCAATCTTGTCCGGGGTCACCTGGGTCGGGTCATTCAAATAGAATTCATAAGCCGTCCCGGTAGCTTCCCGGCCCTGCCCGGCGACCCAGGCCGTCAAGGCTTCATACGCCGGGCCGCAGGCGTCATACGGGCCGAAATGGGTACAGGCCGCATACGCGCCGCCGGGAAGATAGACGAACTGGATATCGCCCTCGCCCGGGGTTTCCTGGGCAACCGTGAAACCGGCGTCGATTTCCAGGTTCTGCATATCCAGGTTGTAATAGGCCACAAACGGCATCCGGGCGATCTGCTCGGCCTGTACGCCCAGGTGGCCCATGATCCGCCCATAGATCTGGCCGAGCAGCGCAGGCAGGCCGGCGACCTCCGTGTGCGCATGGACAATCAGGGCCGGTTGTGGGGCCTGTTCAAGAAGTTCAACGGGTGTAAACATAGTTTCTCCTTACTTCAACTCCCCTGTCTCTAGATTTACTCCGGTATCGATATACCCAGCCAGCAGGTCAGCCAGCAGATTGTCCACCAGCCGCTGTCGGCCACCGCTCAGCAGCCCCGGGTTGACCGCGCTTATCCCCAGCGGGGACGCGATCGTGAACCCGGTCTCCCCGTTCAGCAGCCGTTCCACCGCCTGCTGCAGCGCGCCGGTCTCATCCGCCCGCAGCGTCGCCACCCACTGCCCGGCCGCGGCCGGCGGCGGAGTCTCACCGCCGATCACCCGCAGGCCCTGGCCGGCCAAATACTCCACCAGCGCCGCATCCCCCGCCCCCGGGGCCACGTACACCGTCTGCACCGCATTGGCGATCAACGGGCCGGCTGCCGCCTGCGCCTCGGCTCCACTCTGCCCTTCGGCCAGGTCAACAAACACCGGGTACTGCACAAACGGCGGCAGCGCCGGGCGGCACAGGCCGCAGTAGAACACCGCCCCGTTCAGGAAACCATTGCGCGCCGCCTTGCCCGCCGGGCTGTCGCCCCGGCTGATCACCCCCACTCGCCAGTCCTGCGTGATCAGCGCCGCCAGATAACCGGCCACAAAGGCGGCCTCGTCCGGCCGGGCGCCGCCGCCCGTCACCACGCTCACGTTCACCCCCGGCTCGATCCCCGGCACGCCCAGCGCCAGGAACTGCACCCCCGGGTTGGCGTTGGCCAGGCTCTGCAGCCCGAAATCGGGCGCCAGCGCCACCGCCACGCGCACTTCCGGCCCCAACTGCTGCCCGCTCAACTCGGTCAGGGTCTTGAACTGCAGCCCGTGCTTAGCCGCCAGTTCACCCAGCAGCTCCTGCACCGCCGTCGCCTGCCCGGTGTCCACCCCCTCCAGCGCCAGCAGCGCCAGTGTATCCGGCTGCGGCGTGGCGGTCGGCGGTTCGGTGGGGGCGGCAAAGCCCATATCGGTGGGCGCGGCGCTTGGCGCGCCGGCAGGCGCGACGGTTTCACCCGCGGCGGGCGCCGCCGGGCCGGCGCTGCCCGGCAGGTTACAACCGGCCAGCGCCAGGCCAGCCAGCAGGCAAATCAGGGCCATACGAAGGCGAAGATGGAAAGACACGCAGCTGCTCCTCGGAAATACGGTAATGTGCCTATTGTACCCCGGGAATCGGCCGCGGCGCGGGCATCCATGCCCGCCGAGGCCATCGCTGTGTATCCATTTTGAGGACCGCAGCCGGCAGAGATGGTATACTCCCTCTGGAAAGGGAGCTGCCTATGATCGAGATAAACATCCCCGGCCACGGGCTGATCGAACTGGAACACCTCGTCACCGACGTCAACGGCACCCTGGCGATCGACGGCCAGCTGATCGAAGGCGTGGCCCGGGCGCTGCGCCTGCTGAGCGACCGCCTGACCATCCACATGCTCACCGCCGATACCCACGGGCGGCAGGAGCTGATCGACCGCCAGCTTGGCCTGACTGCCGTGCGCATCCGGCCCGGCAGCGAAGGCGAACAAAAAGCCGCCTATGTCCAGCGCCTGAGCGCCGCCCGTGTGGTCGCCATCGGCCAGGGCGCTAACGACGCAGCCATGCTGCGCGCCGCCGCCCTGGGCATCTGCATCGGCTCGCGGGAAGGCACGGCAGTTGCAACCCTGCTGGCAGCCGACCTCTTCACCCCCGATATCCTGGCCGCCCTCGACCTGCTCGAACGGCCCCTGCGCCTGGTAGCCACGCTGAGAAAATGAGCTTTCCGACCACCGAACAGACCCCCGATAACCCCGACGACCTCCCGCCGGCTCGCCGCCGCCGCGCCCGCCG